>NZ_JARHZJ010000061.1 GCF_029258205.1 Clostridium sp. | reverse complement strand
TGGCAGGATATCGTAAGTTAGGTCGTCCTACTGATCAAAGAAAAGCTATGCTTAGAAATCTTGTTACAAGCTTCTTAAAGCATGGTAAAATAGAAACTACTGAAACAAGAGCTAAGGAAACTAGAAGTCTTGCAGAAAAAATGATTACTCTTGCAAAAAGAGGAGATTTACACGCAAGAAGACAAGTGTTAGCATTTGTTACAGAAGAAGAAGTTGTTAAAAACTTATTTGACAACATAGCTCCAAAGTACGCTGAAAGAAACGGTGGATACACTAGAATGTACAAAGTTGGTCCTAGAAGAGGAGACGGAGCTGAAGTTGTTATACTTGAATTAGTATAATATATTTCTTTAGAGAGGATTAAGTTTTTACTTAATCCTCTTTTGTCATATAGATGATTTTATATTATTCTTATCATATTCAGGATTAAAAATAGAGTAATATATAATAAAAAATTAAATATTATTTTTATTACTAGTATAAAATTTTAGATTTAAGCTATAATAGTTTTTAATCTAATGGTAAATTGTGTGTTTAAATAATTTTTTAATAAACAATTTTAATGAAGATAATTTTATATAAAAGGTTAAAATAAGGAGATATCTATTTACAAAATAAAATTATTAATAGTATTATTTTATAAGTAGGTATTTTTTTTTATACGTAAAAAATTATTAAACTTAATAGATATTAAGATAAGGAGTTAAGTGTTTTAACTCTAAAGTAGTTCAAGTTAGCTTTAGAGGAGGCTAGTATGGTAGAAAATATGATTAAAAGTGAAGACTTAGTTTTTAAATATGTAAATGCTGAAGAACAATCTGAAAAGGTTGCAATAAATCACGTTTCTATGGAAGTTAAAAAGGGAGAATTTTTAGTTATATTAGGACATAACGGTTCAGGAAAATCAACTATGGCAAAGCATATGAATGCTTTGTTACTTCCTAGTGGTGGAAAGATGTATGTAGATGGGTTAGATACTTCTGATATAGAAAATCTTTGGGAAGTTAGAAGAAGAGCTGGGATGGTTTTTCAAAATCCAGATAATCAATTAGTAGCAACAATAGTTGAAGAAGATGTGGCTTTTGGACCAGAGAACTTAGGTATTGATCCAAATGAGATAAGAGAAAGAGTAGATGATTCATTAAAAGCAGTAGGTATGTATGAATATAGAAAGCATGCACCACATTTATTATCAGGAGGTCAAAAGCAGAGAATTGCTATTGCAGGTATATTAGCAATGAGACCTAAATGTATAGTCTTAGATGAACCTACAGCAATGCTTGATCCTTCAGGTAGAAATGAAGTAATGCAAACTATAAAGGAAGTAAACAAAAAGTTTGGAATTACTATAATACTTATAACTCACTATATGGACGAAGCAGCACAGGCTGATAGAATAATAGTTATGGATAAAGGTGAAAAGGTAATGGAAGGTGTTCCTAGAGAAATTTTTTCTCAAGTAGAAAAAATAAAGTCAATTGGGTTAGATGTTCCTCAAGTTACTGAATTAGCCTATGAGCTTCAAAAAGATGGAGTAGATATATCAACAGAAATATTAAATATAGATGAGATGGTGAATGCTTTATGTCAATTAAAATAGAAAACTTAAATCACATATATATGCCTAAAACACCTTTTGAAAAAATAGCATTAAATAATATAAACTGTGAAATAGAAGATGGAGAGTTTGTAGCACTAATTGGGCATACTGGTTCAGGGAAATCAACTTTTATACAGCATTTAAATGGATTATTAAGTCCTACTAGTGGGAATATAATAGTTGATGGTGTTAATATAGCAGATAAAAAGGTTAAATTAAGCGATATTAGAAAAAAGGTAGGATTAGTATTTCAATATCCAGAGTATCAATTATTTGAAGAGACTATTAAAAAAGATATTGAATATGGTCCTAGAAATTTAGGAATCAGTGAAGAAGAAATAAGCAAAAGAGTTAAAAAATCCATGGAGATGGTCGGTCTTGACTATGAAACATATAAAGATAAATCTCCTTTTGATCTAAGTGGAGGTCAAAAAAGAAGAGTTGCTATAGCTGGAGTTATAGCTATGGAGCCTAAGGTTCTTATATTAGATGAACCAACAGCTGGTTTAGATCCTAAAGGAAGAGAAGACATACTTGCTCAAATAAGGCTTCTTCATAAAGAGTATGGAATGACTATAATAATGGTTAGTCATAGCATGGAAGATGTAGCTAAGATTGCTGATAGAGTAATTGTTATGAATAGTGGAGAAATAGTTTTAGATGGAAAGATTGCAGAGGTATTTAAAGAGGTTGAAATTTTAGAAAAAATAGGCTTAGCCGTTCCACAAGTAACTTATCTAATAAGAGAGTTAAGAAATAAGGGGTTTAATATATCAGAAGAGATATTTACAATTTCTCAAGCTAAGGAAGCTCTTTTAGAAATAATAAGGAATAATAATTAGGAAGGATAAGAAATTATGTTAAAGGACATTACTATAGGTCAATATATTCCTGGGGATTCTTTTGTACATAAATTAGATCCAAGGACTAAGATATTAATATCATTTATTTTTATTGCTTCATTATTTATAGTAGATAAGTTTTGGGGATATATATTTATAATTGCATTTTTAGGTGCAACAGTATTAATATCTAAATTACAATTTAAATATTTATATAAAGGACTTAAACCAGTATTTTTATTAATATCTATAACAGCAGCACTTAATATTTTTATGATAAAAGGTACAGAAGATACACTTATATGGCATTGGAAATTCTTATATATATATAAGGAAGGAATAAGAACAGCTATATTTATGGCATTAAGACTTATCTTGCTTATAATGGGAACTTCAGTATTAACACTTACAACATCACCAATTGAATTAACTGATGGTATTGAAAGTTTATTAAAACCATTTAAGAAAATAGGAGTTCCAGCTCATGAATTAGCAATGATGATGACAATTGCTTTAAGATTTATACCAACTTTAATTGATGAAACTGATAAAATAATGAAAGCGCAAAAAGCTAGAGGTGCAGACTTTGAATCAGGTAACATAATTCAAAAAGCTAAAAGTTTAATACCGCTATTAATCCCTTTATTTATTAGTGCCTTTAGAAGAGCTGATGAGTTAGCTATGGCTATGGAAGCAAGATGCTATAGAGGTGGAGATGGAAGAACTAGAATGAAGATATTAAAGTATTCTAAAAATGATTTTATTTCTTTTGGAATATCTGGAGTACTTTTAGTTTTATCAATAGTAGTTAGAGTTTTATAGTATAAATTAAATTATGTTTTTACATTTAGACTTTTAATATAAATTAAATATTGATAATATAAAAGAAAGACTACAAGTTTGTGGTCTTTCTTTGTTTGAAGAATTAATTATTGATGGTTTAAAATATTGTTTTACAAAAAAATAAAGGAATGATTATATGAGAAATATAAAATTAACTATAGAATATGATGGAACATCTTATTTTGGATGGCAAAAACAGCCTATAGGTAATACTATTCAGCAGAAGGTAGAAGAGGCTATAAAGAAGATTACTAAAGAAGATACAGAGTTATTAGGAAGTAGTAGAACAGATTCAGGAGTACATGCCAAGGCTTATGTGGCTAATTTTAAAACCAATTCTAATATACCAGGGAAAAATTTTAAGGCTGCATTAAATTCAAAGTTACCAAAGGATATAGTAATAATGAATTCAGAAGAAGTTGATGAGGGTTTTCATGCTAGGTACATGACTACAGGTAAAACTTATTGTTACACAATACTAAATAGAGAAGAGCCACCAGCACTAGAAAGAAATTATGTATATCATGTTAAAAAGCAATTAAATGTAGAAGATATGAAAGAAGCATGTAAATATTTTTTAGGGAAGCATGACTTTAAAGCATTTCAGAGACCAGGTGGGACAGTTAAAACTTCTGTGAGAACAATAACTGATATTCATATTGAAACAGAAAAAAATAAAATTAAAATATATGTGTCAGCGGATGGCTTTTTATATAATATGGTTAGATTAATTGTAGGAACATTACTTAAAGTAGGAAGAGGAAAAGAAAATCCTGAATTTATAAAGGAAGTCATAGATTCTGGTGATAGAAAAAAAGCTGGAATTTGTGTTCCTCCAACAGGATTATGCTTAGAAAAAGTTTTTTACTAAAAGTAAATAAAATGTATTGACACGCCCGTAAGCGTGTATTATAATTGTATTTGTTTGTAAGAGAGATGTACGGGATTCGGCATGAATCTTAACATAAAGTACGAGGACATATAAAACCTATTTTAAAATTCTAGGGAGGGAAAACGATGAAATCATACATTGCAAAAGCACAAGAAGTTGAAAGAAAATGGTATGTTGTTGACGCTGCTG
>NZ_JARHZJ010000042.1 GCF_029258205.1 Clostridium sp. | reverse complement strand
ATTCCAGGCTCTTCTATACTTGTGTTAATATGATTTTTAGCCCATTGATTTTGAGTTTTGTGCCCATTAGCTAGGTAATTTTCTTTAGAATAATCTTTTTTGTTTTTACTTTTCATAAAATCAACTCCCTATATGTTTATATTATTAGTATGTAAAAATTTTTAAAAATTATATTGTAAATTAGAGCCATATTTTTATGATATAATTCATATTAAATATAATTTTTATTTTAGAAGATACAAGTATGAAAGTTTGGAAAATAGAGCTACCTAAAATTCATTTAGAATTAAATAAGGTAGATAATATAACAGAAGAAATTTTAAAAGAAGAAAAACTAGAGGAAGCTATAATAGAAAATGTAATTATAGAAAATTTAGAGGAAAGTTCAATAAAGTTTGATTCATGTATATTTAAAAATGTTACATTTATAAACTGTAATTTTAATAGAATAGATATGACAGATGTAAAATTTGAAAAGTGTGATTTATCTAATTGTGAATTCTTTGATGGTGGGTTTTATAGAGTAGAGTTTAAAGGCTGTAAAATCATATGAAGTAGATTTGATGAATCATCATTAAATAATATTTCTTTTAAAGATTGTTTAGGAAAATATATTAATTTATCTCTTAGTACTTTAAAAGAAGTGGAATTTAGAGATTGTGATTTAACAGGAGCTGTGATTCAAGAAACTAAGCTAAAGAAAGTGAATTTTCAAAATGTTAATTTTAAAGAATCTATATTTAGAGGAACAAATATTAAAGATATTGATTTTAGGACTTGTAATATAGATGATATAGATTTAAACATGGAAAACTTAAAAGGTGGAATCTTTACAACTTATCAAGCTTTAGAGTTAAGTAAATTTTTAGGGATTATAATAAAATAGGAGTATAATATTATATATTTAATGTATATTGACAATATAATAAAAAAGTAATATCTTAATTTTATAATTAATTGTATAAAATTTAATGTAGTATATTTGAATGATTAAAAGGAGTTAATATGGATAAGTATAATATTTTAAAATTAGAAAATCAACTTTGTTTTAGATTATATGCTTCTTCAAGGGAAGTTATAAAGAAATATAAGCCTATTTTAGATGAATATAATTTAACTTACACACAATATTTAACAATGCTTGTTTTGTGGGAAAATGAAAAAATAACAGTTAAAGGAATTGGTGAAAAATTACATCTTGATTCTGGAACTTTAACTCCTCTTTTAAAAAAGTTAGAAAAAATGAATCTTGTAATAAAATATAGATCAAAAGAGGATGACAGAGTGGTAATAGTTGAATTAACAGATGAGGGAAGAAATTTAAAAGATAAGATGATAGATGTGCCAAGAAAAGCTTTTTGTTCTTTAGGAATAGAAAAAGATCAAATATTAGAACTTAAGAAAAATTTAGACTCATTATTAGAAATATTAAAATAAATAGGGGCTGTATCAAAGAAATACTTCACTTAGAAAAAAAGAATTTATTAGATTATTGAAGATATTTATTACAGTAGGCATATTAACATATTTTTCTGTTAAATTTAATATTATTTTATTAATAGTTGCTTTTATAGAACTTACAAATGAATATTGTAAGTTTAGACAGCATTCAAAAAGTTTATTATTATTGTTTTAGCTGTTTTACCAATACTATTAACTATTAAGCAAATAATGTTTTATCTATTTCAAATTGTTATTGTATGCTTTATATTTATAACTACTGCTATGGTTTTTTTTGAGAAGAAAAATGTGTTGTTGACACTTGTAAAGATTAAAATAAATTGATTAATAAAAAATAATTGGTCATAGATATTTTTATGACCAATTATTTTTTATTAATCTTTATTTTTATATTTAATTTTAGATGATATTTCTTCTGGTTTATTTGGAATCATCATCATGAACTTGTATATCTATTATTCCTATTGTTTCGCTTGTAATTTCTTCTTCAGCTTTTTCGATTTTTTCAAGTTCTGTATCAATTTTATTATCAATATTTGAAATTTGTTTTTTTAGTACTTTGTTTTCATATCTTCTATATATTAACCATGCTAATAATCCAAATATAATAGGACCGGAAATTTGGAATATTACAGCAACATAATCTTTATTTTCTGAAGTAAGAGGTTGTATGATTGTAAATAAGTTAGCAAAACCAACTGTCAATGTTACTATTATAGACCAAACTAAAGCACTCTTATAATTTTTATATACTTCAAAAGGTTTCACAATTTCTTTTTTCTTCTTGAAGAATGAAAAAGCAAAGGATAAAAACATATAAGGCAATGTCATAGCTACATTCCCCATAAGTATTAAATAGTTAAAAAATTTAGATGAATCCTCTCCACCCATTGAGCAGAATAAAACAAATATTATTACTGTTATACATTGAATCCACATAGCAGTAGCTGGCATATTTTCTTTATTTAATCTTGTCCATTTTTCAGGCCAAATATCTTTAGGAGTACCTTCTATTAATTGTTTTAAAGGAGAGTAGCTTAAAGCAAAGAATGCACCTATAAGTGCTAGGAACATTGAAAGTCCTATAAATCTAGCAAAGAAGTTACCTAATATTATACAAGCATTAGCACTTAAGCCAAGTGCTTCTCCTATGTAATAACCAAGATAGTTTACTACAATATAGGCTATATTTGCCATATTTACATCAGGGCCGGTTAAGTCTCTATTCCAATTAACAAAGAAACCAATACATAAAATTCCTATTGCATAACCAATAACAATTACAAAGGCAGAAATTTTTATTCCTTTAGGGAAATTCTTTTTAGGATTTTCAGTTTGGTCAACTAATCCACCAACTACTTCTATTCCACCATAAGCAAATATTGCAAATACAACGAAGCCAAGTACACCTAAAGGAGACTGATATGCAGGGTTTGGGGAATGTATGAACTGTTCAATATTAAAACCTTGAGCTGATTTAAAACCATTACTTGCTAGTACGAAAAAACCACCAAGAATTAAAACTACATTAGCTAAGGCAACAACAGTTCCTCCTATGGATGTAATTTTTGAAATTTTATTCAATCCTTTAGAAGAAATAAATGTTATTGTTAAAAGTAATATTATAGCTAACACAGCCATTGCACGAGGGCCTGTTAAACCAAATATATTCCAAGTAGAAGTTGTGTCTTTACCAAAAAAAACATTAGATAAAGGAATCCATATAGATGATGATACAGAGACCATCCATATTAGATTTGAAGAAAACCACATAAAAGTTACTATGAAAGCAAACTTAGGGTTTACTGATTTAGCCATCCAGGAGTATATACCTCCCTTTTCTTTTCTAAAGGCTGCACCATATTCAGCCATCATAAAAGCATAAGGAATAAAGAATAAAATTGCTGATATTATATACCATATGATTCCACTATAACCCATTAAATAAAAGGTTCTTGGCATATTAGTAAAGCCATAAACTGATGTAAAAATCATAAGTATTAAGGCTGTTAGGGTTAATTTACTTTTTCCTTTTGATTCCATATAAAATCACCTCTCAGATATACTTTTAAAGCCTTATTTTTCTTAAGTATACAAATAATATACATTAAATTAAAGCAAATTGTGTTAATAAATTAATGATTTGTTAGTAAAAATAAAAAGAAAATATATGAAAAATAATATATTTTTATAAAATAAGTAAATTTTATATATTATTAGTATAAAATTAATAATTTTACCATAATTTATAAAATTAATTAATATGTATAATTTTAGTTTGTTATTATTTGATTAATTTATTAAGATTTAAGGTGATACGTCTTAAATATAATATAAATATTTTTTTTGAATAAAAATGAATTTTTAAAATAATTATAGAAAATAGACAATTTAAGATTTATAATCATATAATTTAGATATATAAAGTTTTTAGGTGATTTAATGTCATTAAAGGATCAAAGATATTTATGGATTTTAGGATTAATATATTTCTTAATAGTCAGTATAGTTTTTATTATAGAAGGGTCAATTTTAGGGTGGTTTAGCATAATAACTTCTTTTTTGTTATGTATTACTGTTTTTAAAGTGAAGAAAAATTTAAAAGATACGTAGGTGTTTTTTAGATAAAATTAAATTATTAAAAACATAGTTCATAAATAGTTAATATATACTAGGAATAAAGAGAAAGGAAGTACACACAATATTTTTGAGGTGATATTAATGAGTAAAAAAAATAATAATAAAAAACATATAAATCATAATCCTCAAAGTGAAAGTGTAAAAGTTGTTTTTGGAGAACCAAAAGCAAAGGGAGATGAATTTATCCCAAAAACTTTTAAGTAATTTAAGGATTTTAAAAAACATAAAAGCAATCTAAATTAATATAAGGAAAGGTAAATTATTGTAAATTACCTTTCCTTATATTAATTAAAATTAGAAGAATCATAAGAGGAATTTTCTAGATAAGTATATGTATTTCTTCCTTTACTTTTAGAAATATAAAGTGCTTTATCAGAAAATTTAATTGCATTCTTTAAATCATTTTTAGTATATGTAGTATATATTCCAATACTAAAAGTTACGTGGTTTGAAACATTTGAATATTCATGTTTTAGATTAAGATTGTCTAAATTTTCTTTAATTCTCTTAGCATAGCTAATAGAAGAATATTTAGAAGCACCTTTTAATAAAACACAAAATTCTTCGCCACCATAACGTGCAACTATATCTTCTTTACGAGAATTTTCTTTAAGTAAAAATGCTATATTTTTTAATATAAAATCACCTGCTTGATGTCCATAATTATCATTATAAAGTTTAAAATAATCTACATCAATCATTAAAAATGAAACAGGCAAATCTTTTTCTTCTAAATTATTAATGTAAGAGTCTAAAAAACGTCTATTATAAATATTACAAAGTCCATCTTTTAAAGATTCTAATTTGGATTCTCTAGCTTTTTTTAAGTAGAAAATCATTAATAAAATAGATACTAATGATAATAAGATTAGTATAACAACAGTATCTTTTAAAAATGGTAATTCGTGGTTATTTAAAATTTTATTATCTATGTAATGTTTAAATTCATAGTCGCTTATATCTTTTATTTCAGTTTGCTTTTCGTAATATTTGTTTATTAAATTATTTGCATTATTATTATCATTTAATTTTCTATAAATAGAGATTCTTTTACTAATAGAAAATAATGAAATATAATTAGCTCCTTCATTATCAGCTAATTCTTCTAGTTTTGAAAAATAATTTAATGCTAAATTTAAATCTCCAATACTATCATAGTACATACCATAAGAACGAGTTTTTATCATTTCTAATTCAGAATACATATCATCAGTATCTTTATTTTCTAACCTTTTTATTTCGGAAATATAGTTTGGTACTAAATCAATATTATGTTCTGATATTGCTTTTATTATTAAATATGAATTTAAAAGTATTTTTAAATTTTCATGGCTATTTTCATTAAGATCATTAGCAATATGAGATGCTTCTTTTATGGTAGAATTAAAATCAGTTATGTCATTTACAAAAAAATAAGTTTCAGCTAAATTTAATAAAGTATATTCTTTAAGATAAGAATTTTCTTTTTTTATTACTAAAGATGAATTTAGTATTTTATTTAATATATTAGTTGAAGTAACATAAGCTCCCATATATCTATAAGCTGATGACATATTTAATTTAATAATTATTTTTGACTCATTATCTGCATATTTAAAAGCTTCTTCATAATAAAATAAAGCATTTAAATATTTTTGTTGTTGAAGATTTATTATAGCCAAAGAATTGTAAATTTCAAACTTTAAATTATTTGGCAAACTATTAAACATATTTTTATTATATATAATTGAATAAAGTTTATTTTGAGATTCTGTAAAGTTTCTCTTTTTAGTTTCTAAATTTGATTTATGTAAAATTATATTAGTTTCTTTTATATATTTTTTTATTTTTTTATTTGCTTTAAATTTATAACAAGTAATTATCAATGAAGTAATAATTATTAAAAAAATTAATGAATTTAAAAAATATTTATTTATTTTCTTTTTATTTTTCATAAATCCCCCTAAATTTAATAAGAGATAGAATTCAATTTTTTTATCGACATACAATTAAAAAGTATACCATAAATATTGAATAAATGTATATAAAATGAAGAAAATCTTAACAATTAAATTAATATTAAATAGCTTAATTAATATTATTAAATAATCACTTTATTTTTAATTAGATAATAGAAAATCTCTATGAAATTAAGGATATAAAAATAATCAATTTAAATGAATAAATATATAATTTGTGGAAAATTAAGAAATCTATAAATAATTTTTAAAAGTTCACCAAAATACAGAGTTTGACTAAAATAAATAGTAAGAGACTTTATAAATAAGTATATGTTTTATTTGGATTTACAAAATTTAACTTTAGAAATGAGATAAATATGAATTTATTTATACTAGTTTTATATTTATGAAAGGAGGTAATTATCAGCTTTAAAGAGCTTGATAAGTAATTATGCGAAGCAGAGTTAATAAAATAAATAATCGTACAGTTGCTGCTTTAGGAATAAAAGGTTTGGATGAAAATTTAGAGAAAATTATAGTTAATATAATAAATTGTAATCCAGAATATATTATTTTAGGATGTAGTGAAATTCCTTTCGCCAAAAGAGTGTGTAAAGCTTTAAGTAATGCTAACTGTCCTAAAATTTTAATACTTCCACTTAACTATAGGTTTAAAAATCAAAAAGAGATAGTTAATGAAATTAAATTTATAAAAAATTTCTCGGAAAATAATATAGCTATTATATTAAATTCAGTAAATGATGCTAATTTTATTCTAACAGATAAGCTTTGTTATGTATCTTCAGGAAGTTTAAATAATAATGGTATAAACAAAAATGTTAATTTATATGAAATAATTAATGATAAGGATTGTAACTATAAATTATGGGAATTAGAAATCTTTGATTTTATAAATAAAGAAATAATAAATTATAGGAGTAATAATCAAAGAGAGCAAATAGAATATATTTTAAAGGAACTGAAAGAAATATTATTTATTAAGATTTCTAATAGTTCAAATGTATTAAATGAGGAGTATATCTATAGTATTATAGATATATTAAATAGTATAGATAGATTTATTATGATAGGAACGGATGTTTATCAATATTTTGACAGCGATTTTCTAGATATAATAAAGAGTAATAAGAAAATATTAGCCAAAATAAATTCCATAAGAAATGAATTATTTAGAATGCTGTTAAATATAAATGAAGAAAAAAATCATATTAATAATAAGATTTTTAGTTGTTTAAAAAATGAATTTTTAATTCTCTTAGAAGAATTAGAGGAATTAATAAATTTAAGAGAAAATAAATATGATAATTCTATTGTCCCATGGAGAAAAGACGAAAGTATAAGTTTATTTTTATCATCTAATAATACAATTAATAATTCTTTGATTAAAGAATTTTATGAAAGAATTATTTTAAATTATGAAAGATAAGGAGTAGTGATAAAAAAGAGAGTATAAATTAGACTCTCTTTTTTAGTATTTTATATTAAATTTAAATAACTAAGTTCATATATAAGGATTTTTTCTCTTGGATTATATTCATACTTATTAGGAATCTTTATTTCCTTTTTTAAAGAAAATGGAGTATATTTTTCTAAATAGTATATGTAATCATCAGAAGGATAATAAAGTATAATATCTACTGGTCTCTCATGATTAGATACAGAATCAAGAATATTTCCAACAACTTTTATAAATATTTGCTCTGAAAAGGGATTAAAAAAATAAAATTTATTATCCTTTGAATCTATATGATATCTTTCTGCAAAACAGTTTATAAAATTTAATTTAACATTTTTACATTTATTTTGTGACAAATAAGATTTTTTATTTTCTAAGCATTCATTAAAAAAGAAGTTATTCATTTCTATTCCTGTAACTTCAATATTTAAAAAGTAATTTAAATAGAAATTAAGTCGTCCTTTGCCACAACCAAAATCAATTAAGGAATCTTCTTCAGAAAATTCATATTGAGAACACATAGCTTCCAATACATCATAAGATGTAGGTTCATATCTATTGTAATGTAGAGATTCATTAAATATTTTTTGTTCTCCAGAAGTTTTTATATTCAGTAATTTTTCAAAGTATTGTTCTTTCATTGTTTCCTCTTTCATAAAATAGTATTTAAATTTACAACTATCAGTATAGTATTTTGCATTAAATAGGGCAAGTTAAAATTTAGGGATGAGAAATACTTAGTTAATTGAAAATACTTTATGTAAATTAAACTAAAGAAGAGATAATAGAATTATAGAATGCAAATCTAATGTTGGTCAAATTTTTATAATTAGATACAATAGTAAATGAATGTTTAAATACACAGGAGGGATTTTAATGAGAAGCAATTATCATACACATACATATAGATGTAACCATGCCACAGGAACTATTGAAGATTATGTTAAAGAAGCTATAAAAGCTAACATGGATGAAATTGGGATTTCAGATCATTTACCGCATCCAGGTAAGAATATAGATAATTATCACAGAATGGCTTATGAAGATTTAGATGATTACTTTGGAAAGATAGAAGAGGCTATAAATAAGTATGGAGATAAAATATCAATAAAAAGATCAATAGAATGTGAATATTTTCCAGATTTCGGATGGCTTTATGAAGAGCTGAAGGAGAAGTATAATGCTGATTATTTAGCTTTAGGAGTACATTTCTTCCCTTATAAAGGAGAATGGGTGTACGTTGGAACAATAGAATTAACCCCAGAAATCTTAATGATTTATGCTGATTTTGTAGTAGAAGCAATTAAGAGTGGATATTTTTCATATTTAGCTCATCCAGATTTATTTGGAATGACATATAGAAATTGGGATAAACATTCAGAAGAGGCCTCAAAAAGAATTTTAAAAGCTGCAGAAGAAATGAATATGCCTATAGAGATAAATGTAAATGGAATGAGAAGGAATAAACTTTCTTATAATAAAGGAGAAAGATATCAATATCCAATAAAAGAGTTTTGGGAATTATCTAAGGAGTACAATGTTAAAAGAATAGTTGGGATTGATGCCCATAATCCAGAAGAAATGTATGATTTAGATATGGGATTAAACTTTGCTAAAGAAAATAATTTAACAATTATAGATAGATTAGAATTCAATAAATAAAAGGTTAGGTATCAAAATATAATAACAAAATTTGCAACAGTATTACTAGAGTTTTTAGATTGGCTAAGAATTTATAATTTATACTGTTTGTAAATTTTATTAAAAGTTATTTTGATACACTACCTTTCTATTTTTTTATATGAATTATTAAAATTTAATACAATTATTTTATTATTTAAATTTTATACATGTAGGAGATGGAATAAATATATCGTTTTTTAGAAGTTTTAGAGTTCCATCTGGATTTTTAAAATAAATTGTTAGGGTATCAGATTTTTCATTTGCAATTATTAAGGACTTGTTACATGGACTTATTTTTATTGCAGAACCAAAATTTTGACCTCCAAAGCCATTTGGAAGTACATGAATATATTGAACTAATTTAAATCCTTCTTCTCCTAAGTATTTTAATATAATGACTTCAGAACTATTTTTACATATAACATATGTAAATTTTCCATTCTTTGAAAATTCTAAATTCCTTGGACTACATACTTTAGTACAATAAAAACTTAGATTTTCTATGTAACTTAATGTATTATTATAATTAATTTTAAAAAGTTCTATTCTATCCATGCCTAAATTTACAGCACATATAAATTTATTGTCTTTAGAAGGAACTTTAAGTGAAGAAGAATTATTAAATAAAATACAAAGTATGATAAAAGAATTAAATAAAAATTTAGCTACATTATATTGATTAGACAAAAATATATAGCTTAGTTATAATTTATAGAGAAAGTTTAAACTATTTAAGATGAATTAATTTTCTATGAGGTGAGGAAATGGAATTAGTAAATATTTATGATGAATATAGAGATGTAAATAAAAATTATGTGGACTTTATAGAGGAACTAGTAAATAAAAATTTTGAAGGATTCAGCGAAGATTTTGTAATTAGCAATCTAGAAAATTTTCAAAATTCCATTGGAGATTTAAAAGTAAAGACTGATGACATTCAGGTTGAGGAAGAAAATAAAGATAATTTAAAAGATTTAAAGTATTTAATTGTTGATACATTATTCCTTACTTTTGATCTAAATAATTTTTATAAACTTAAAGAATTTGAAAGATTTAAAATGAGATTTGCAAATTATGTTAATAAAAGAAGAAGAGATGAGATGTTAAAATCTTTTTAGTATAAAAATAATAGGTCTGTATAAAAATATAATAATAAAACTTACAAACAGTCTGAAAAGAATATGTTTGTAAGTTTTATGAAAATTTATTTTGATAAAAGCCCTTTATTTATAGACACGTTTTAGAGTAGTGTGTTCAGTGTATCCTAATATTAAAGGTACATTTTCAATTTCAATTTCACTAGATTCAAGGCCAAACCATTTAGCTGGAGAAACTGTGAATTTTTTTATGAAAAGCTTAGCTTTAATTATCATTGAATTCCATGATTTAAGCTTGCTTTCTGATGATAAACATTCATTTATAAGAATAAATCTGAAATCTCCTACATTTCTGTTAGGAAGTGTAGTGTACTTTCTATTTTGAACTTTAATATCACCATTATTTATAAGTTCACATACTATTTGACGTAAAAATACATTTAGCTTTTGGTTAACCCTAAAACCAAGTTTAAGTTGTACCTTAACCATATAATCCGTACCAAATGTATTTATAGTATATTCAGCTGTATAAGGTTCATCAGTTACAATTACATTTACAAACCAATATACGTCTGCTCTCTTAGGTCTCTTATCTAATATAGAATACATTATTTTTCTTTCTATTCTCTTGTATTTTTCTGAACTTGTTAAATAAACAAGATTTGTTGCATATTTAGGTCTATCCACATCATTTTTTAATTCCTTTAATTGATTTTTATAATTTTCAATAGGAATATAGTCTAATAGACTCATTTTTATATAATGACCTTTTATCCAGATATACATTACACTTAAAATACATAAAGCTATTAATACTGAAACAAAACCACCTTTTTCGAATTTAACTACACTTGAAATTAAGAATGAAAATTCTAAAGAGCCAAAGAAGACTAGTATAATTAGTGCAATTAGTAATGGAGTTTTTCTTTTTAATAAGTAATTGAATAAAAGTATGGATGTCATAAGCATTGTTACAGTTATTGATAATCCATAAGCTGCTTCCATATTATCTGAACTTCTAAAATATAAAACTATAGCTATACAAGCTATCCAAAGTATTCTATTTATAGCTGGCATGTAAATTTGTCCCTTAGAATTAGAAGGATAAAGACACTTTAATCTAGGGAATAAATTTAATTTAATAGCTTCTGAAACTAAGGTATATGAACCAGAAATTAGAGCTTGAGATGCTATAATAGCAGCTAATGTAGAAATTAAAACTCCAAATAGTAAAAGCCAACTAGGCATCATTTCAAAAAATGGATTTAAGCTTTCAATTCTATATAATTTAGCATTATTTTTTTGAGATAATATCCAAGCTGCTTGACCAAAATAATTTAATAGTAAGCATATTTTAACTAAAGGCCAAGTAAAGTAGATATTTTTTCTACCAACATGACCAAGATCAGAGTACAAAGCTTCGGCTCCAGTTGTTGATAAGAATACTCCTCCTAGAATAAAAAAACCTAAATGATTATTTGGACTAAATAAAATTTTTACTGCATAATGAGGAGAAAGCGCTTTTAAAAGATATAAATTTCCTGATAAATTTACAATTCCTAATATAGCTAAAAATGAAAACCAAATAAACATAACTGGTCCAAATATTTTACCTATTATTTCTGTACCAAAATGTTGAATAAAGAATAAAAAACTTAGTATTACTAGGACAATGATTATAATAATATTTTGATTATTTCCAAATATATTATTAAAGCTAGGTAAAATTTTTAAACCTTCAATTGATGAAGTAACAGTTACAGCAGGGGTTAGCATTCCATCAGCTAGCAGAGCAGAACCTCCTACCATGGCAGGTATAATAAGCCACTTAGCACGACGACGAACTAAGGTATAAAGAGAAAATATACCTCCTTCTCCTTTATTATCGGCTTTTAAGGTTATAAGAACATACTTTATTGTTGTTAATAAAGTCATAGTCCAAAAAATAAGAGACAGTACTCCAAGGATAAAATCAGAATTAACGCTTTCTAAACCTCCATTACCATTTATTATTGATTTCATAACATAAAGAGGAGAAGTCCCAATATCGCCATAAACAACTCCTAAGGCTATTAAAAAGCTTCCTAAAGTAATTTTTTCAATAGAACTTTTATTAGTACTCATATCTATTCTTCCTTTATTATCATAAGTTAATTATTAAGTTGAAAATATTAAAAAATTATTAATGTGTACACAAAAAATTAAAATCTAATAAAAATTATACTAGCACCATTATGAAGTGATGTAAAGTTATAAATTAAAAAGAAATTAGTTGTATCTTTTTAAAACTTTTACATTAAAAAGTTTATTAAAAAATATATAAATTTTTTGAAAAAATTACAATGAATTCATGAGTGGTATTAAAGTAATATAGTAAAATAAAAAAAGAGAGAAGAAATAAAAAACTTTATTTCTTCTCTCTTTTTATTAATAAATCTATTTTGTAGTTGTTGGTGGAGTGAATACTCTTGAAGCTAATTCATCATCCATCATATATAAGGCAGCAGGATTACCTTCAGATCTTCTAACTTTCTTTAATAATGAGTGGAAGTTATTTTCTTCTTCAACCTGTTCATCTATAAACCATTTAAGTAAACTCATAGTTGCATGTTCTTTTTCTTCAAAAGCAACATCTGCAAGACCATATATTTTACGAGTTACTAATTGTTCGTGTTCATAACCTTTTTCAAAGGCTTCAATTATATTTGAAAAATTAAATTTAGGTTTATCTATTTGTTCTAATTCAACAACGCCATTTTTTTGGAATATATAATCGTAAAATTTCATGGCATGGAATAATTCTTCTTGAGCTTGAACTCTAAAAAAATTAGCGAAGCCGCTTAAGTCAACTGATTCAGCATAAGCAGCCATAGCTAAATAAGTGTATGATGAATAGAATTCAAAATTAACTTGTTCATTAAGTTTTTGTAATAAATTTTCACTTAACATATATGTACACCTCTTTTTATTATTTATATAAAATTATTGTAGTCTTAAAAAGAAAATTAAGCAAACTAATTTATAAAAATTATTATTTTATTATAAATGGATAGAAGTATCTTGGTATTACTTTATAATTATTAAATTATGTGATTTTTTCTTCGGATGGAAGTAACCCCATATACTTTTTATAGGTTTTTGAAAAATAAGATAAGTTATTAAAACCACTTTTATAAGCACTTTCAGATATAGTATATCCATTGTAGAGGATTAAATTTCTAGCATTTATACATCTAATATGATTAATATATTCTAGAATGGTTTGACCAGTTACTTCCTTAAATGTACGACAGATATAATATTTACTAAAAGCAACATGGTTACATATATGATCAATTGAAATTTGTTCTTTATAGTTTTCTTTTAAATAATTTATTATTTCTTTTACCATTAATATTTTATTATTATCTTTTATTTTTATTAATGATGAGTTTTGTTCAATATGGTTTCTCTTAATATGAATTAAAATTTGAAGTATATCTGACTTTATAAAATCTTTAAAATAATCATTTTTATTAGTTAATTCTCTATTTATTTCTTCAATTTTTATCTTTAAAAAGGAATCCTTAATTAAGTTCTTAAATTTAAAGTTATAAAAATTATTTAAACTACTATTAAGTAAATGTTTATCTATAATAAGACAGTAGTATTTACAGTGTTTGGATATTTTTTCTATTGAATGAAGTTCATTTGAATTAATTATTATTATATCATCAGCTTTAGCTTTAAGTATTTTATTATCACAAACCACCTTAGTATGTCCTTCTAAGAAGTAGAGAAGCTCTAGGTTTTCGTGATAATGCATTAAAAAACTAGGTCTATTTTTATTTAAAATATCACAATGAAATATTATTGGAAAATTAGGATCTCTATGAAAGTGATTTTCATATATGTAATTATTCATAATTCCTCCTGTATAAAAAGCAATATTATGTTAAATAACAGCAAAATACTTACTTAAATAAATAAAATCATTTTATATAATAATAGTAAACATTTAAATTATTTATTATTATTATGAATAAATCTATATGAAAAGTAAAGTTTTATTGGGGGGAAGGGAAATGCATTTAATACCAAGACCAAAAAATGTAGTTAATTATGAAGGTGAATTTTTTATAAAAAGAGATACTGAAATTATATTAAGTAGTGAATTATCTTTTGAAGATTTAAATTTAGCAATTATGATTAAAGAGGAAATAGAAAAAGTATTAGATTTTAAACTTAACATAAATAAACTTTTTATGGATAAGAAATATAGCAACTCAATAATTTTAAAAGAATGCAAATTTGAAAACGAAGAGGAATATAAAATAGAAATAAAGGATTATGAAGTAATAATAGAAGGTAAAGGCGCTGGATTATTCTATGGATGTCAGAGCTTTAGACAGCTTGTCAGAGAGTTTGGAGCATGTATTCCAAATCTTAAAATAGAAGATTCTCCATATTTTAGATATCGTGGATTTTATCATGATGTAACAAGGGGAATGGTACCGACCTTAGATACATTAAAAAGCTTAGTTGATAAGGCAGCCTTTTATAAAATAAATCAAATACAATTATATATAGAGCATACTTTTGCTTTTAAAGGAATGAGTGAAGTTTGGATGGACAAGGATCCTTTAACAGCAGAGGAAATATTAATTTTAGATAAGTATTGTAAAGAAAGACATGTGGAACTTGTACCATCATTATCGACATTTGGTCATTTATATGAAGCTTTAAGAAGTAAATCATTTAGAGATCTTTGTGAATTAGAAATAGGAGATGAAGCATATTCTTTTGTTGATAGAATGGCACATCATACTCTAGATGTTACTAATGATAAAAGCTTAGAGTTTGTTGAATCAATGCTTTTAGAATTTATTCCTTTATTTAGTTCAGATAAGTTTAATATTTGTTGTGATGAAACCTTTGATTTAGGAAAAGGAAAGAGTAGAGAGAGCGCTGAGAAATTAGGAGTAGGTAAAATATATACAGAGTTTCTAAATAAGGTATATAACATTGTAAAAAGGTTCAATAAAAATGTTATGTTTTGGGGTGACATAATAGTTGGATATCCAGAATTATTAAGTGATATACCAGAGGATTTAATTTGTTTAACTTGGAATTATCATCCTCAGGCTAATGATGTAGCCACAAAAATTATAGCAGAGCACAATAAAGTACAATATGTTTGTCCAGGTGTAGGTGGATGGAATATGATGATGAATCTTATAGAAGGTTCTTTTAGTAATATAAGAAGAATGGTTAATCACGGAATGAAATATGGAGCTATAGGTGTTTTAAATACAAATTGGGGAGACTATGGAAATGTAAATTTATTAGCTAATTCAATACCATCTATGATTTATGGAGCAGCGATTTCATGGAATCCAAGGGAAGAGGAATTTAATGAAGTCTTTAAGGCTATATCATTTATGGAATTTGGTGATAAATCTATGAAAGTAGTTTCTTTAATGGATAAGCTTTCTAAAAATCAAGTTGCAGGTTGGGGAGAACTTGTTAGATGGAAAGAAAAGTTTGATGAAAGGGAAGAAACTAAAGAAGAAATTAAAAATATAGATAATTTAAAAGTTTTGGAAGGTTATAAGGTTGCTTCAGAGGTAAGAATAGAGTTTATTAAATTGCTTAAAAATATAGAGAATAAAGAATCTATTCAAAGCTTTATTGTATCTTCAAAGGGATGGGAGCTTATAAATAAATTTTTCATGGTATTACTTGAAAAAGAATTTAATAAAAAAAGTTTAATAGAGATAGACAAGAAAAACTTAGCTAAAGATTTAGAACTTTGGTTTTATGATTATACATCAATATGGAGAAAATATAATAAAGAAAGTGAGCTTAATAGAATAAGAGAAGTTATAGTGTATATGTGCTCATATTTAAGAGATTAAGACGGATTTTATAGACTAAACAAATATAAATTTAAAGAGTATAATATATTATAAAGTAATATTTACTTTGTTGATGACTTTATTTTTATATTAAGAGGATGAAAGAAGGTAATAATTATGAATTATTGGCAAATATCAGCAGAGATAGGTAACACAAATTTAATAGATATATTCTTTGATTTAGGAGTAGCAATTGTTGGCCCTGGAGATAAGGGAGACTATTTTGATAATAAAGAAGAGTATGATATCTTAGGCAAAGAAGGAATAGTTATAAAGAGATTTGCTGAAGAAGTTAAGGTAGGAGATGTACTTATTTTAAAACAAATAAATTCAAGAGATGGAAGCTTTACTATTGTAGCAGCTGGTAAAGTAACAAGTCCATATAGATTTGAACCTATATTTAACAAAGTTGGACTAGATGAATTGCCTATGCAACATTGTAGAAGAGTAAAATGGTATATTCCTACTGATGGTTTAGTAATAGATAGAGAAGGATTAAGTATTGGGTTACAAAAGCTTAAAGATGATAGTCCACTAAAAATAAAAGCTCAAGAATTTATTAACGAATTAAAAGATGAAAGTTAAAAGTTAATTATATAAACTAAAAAAACAAGCTTTAGCAACCAAGCTTTAGCTTGGTTTTTTTAGTTTATATTTTAAGATAATATGATTTTTTCATTCTTTAAGGCATAAAATTCATTTTTAAAGTATGATTATAAAAAGTTATCTGTCAGTCTTTTTGCTTAGGTACTAATCTTATTCTAAAGATAAGTGCTTTAAGTGCTTTCCAGTTAAATGGAATAAGATGATACAGATAAGAATCCCAAGTTAAAGTTTTATTACTTGCAATTAAAACTAGTCCTATTATTAATCCAACAAAAAATCCTATTACATTGAATAAACTTGTTAATATGAGTAATATCATTCTCCAAAATTTTAAGGCATAACTGAGTTCCAAACTTGGTTGAGAAAAGCTTCCTAGTGTAACTATTAACAGAGAACTTGAGATACTATTTTATCTATTTATATCTCCTAGCTACTTCTACATAAGGAATTTGTCTTATCATAAAATTCTTAGTCGACTTTATTAAGTTCATATCAGTTTTACTTAAGGAAAAAAGTCACTCATTATTAATTCCATTATTTCATCTTTTATAAAACCATCAATATAGTACATTGTGGCTTTTTTTATGACCAATTATTATTGAACGTTCAATTATATTAAAACTTTTTCCAACTCTTAAAAATTTAGACAAAGTGTTTATGTTTTTATCAAAATTTGCTTTTAAGTCAAAAAATTCCTCCTTATTAAATAATATAAACTTATTATTACAAAGGAGATTAAATAATATTCTTGCAATAAATTATAGTGTTAGTTAGATTAAATTTTACAATTTAGTATTACTACAATAAAAATGCATGGTATAAATAAACCATGCATTTAAAATATTCTAAAAATGTACTTGTACTAATAATAGTAAGGCTGCAAAGGCAGCTATAATTCCCATTAAAGGCATAATAAATTTCAGCCATTTATTATAAGTTATATCAACCATAGCAAGGGTAGCTAGAATTAATCCTGTTGGAGTTATAAAAGAGATTAATCCTTGACCAAATTGGTAAGCACTAACTATAACATCCCTTGGTAAACCAACTGTATCTGCAAGTGGTGCCATTATTGGAATTGATAAAACAGCAAGACCAGATGAAGATGGAATAAAGAATCCTAAGATTATAAATATAACAAGCATTAATATTATAAATATATTTTTATCCATACCTTGAATTCCATTTGAGGATACATAAAGTAAAGTATCTGATATCTTACCATTTTCAAGTATTAAGTTTATAGATCTTGCAACACCTATAACCAATGCAACTCCTACTAAATCAGCAGCTCCAGCTATAAAGCTATTAACAAATTTTTTTTCTCCAAGTCCTGAAAGGAATCCTAAAATTATTCCTACTACAAGGAATAGAGCAGTCATTTGTATAAATCCCCATCCTTTAGCTGAAACTCCGTAAACTAAAATTATAAATGAAGCAGCGAAAATCAAAAGCATAAGTTTTAGTCTCCAAGTAAATACTGGTACCTCATTATTAGACTCATGAAGAAATTTAGAGTCTATTTCATCTTTTTGATCATATACAAGGGATTTAGAAGGATCATTTTTAACTTTTTTAGCATATCTAAGAATGTAAATTATAGTTATAAGTGTAGCTAAAACTAATCCTATCATTCTAAAATCCAGGCCTTCTTTAAAGCTTATTCCAGCAGCTGTTGAAGCTATTACTGAAGAGAATGGGTTTACAGTTGAAAACATTGTTCCTATGGATGAACCCATATATATTGTAGCGATACAAACTATAGCATCATAACCAGAAGCTAAGAATATTGGGAGCAGAATAGGGTAAAGAGCAATGGTTTCTTCTGCTAATCCAAAAGTAGTACCACCAAGAGAAATAAGTATTGATAATAATATTATAAGTATATATTCTTTTCCTTTAGTTATTTTAGAAAGGCTAGCAATTCCAGCGTTAAATGCTCCAGTTGTATTTAAAACCCCTATTACTCCACCTATTATTAGAACAAACATAATTATATCTATAGTGTCATAAGTTCCTTGAATAGGAGCTTGTATTATTTGAGTAATGCCTTGAGGATTTTGAGTAACCTTCTCATAAGTGTTTGGTATTGCTATTGGTTTGCTTATACTTCCATCAGTAAATTTACTTAAGTCTATTTTTATACCAAGTTCATTTAAGGTATTTTGAGTTGCAGGTTCCTTAGTGCTTTCCCCTTGAGGATTTGTAACAATAAACATATTTTCAGCTTCATTATAAGATAACTTTGAGTATGATCCTGCTGGAATCAAATAAGTTAAAACAGCTGATAAGATTAAAACAATAAATAATACAGTAAATGCAGTAGGGAATGAAATACTTTTCTTTTTATTCATTTTTTACCTCCTGTTAATTTTTTATTTTGTTAAAATTTACAATTATTAATATTAAGAATTAAATTTTAATAATTAAAATAATTGTATATTATTTTAATTATACTATTTTGTAATTTGATGGTAAAATTCGAAAAGTTTATTAAAATAATGAATAAGTGATCAAACAAACATATGCATACTATTAATTGTCTTTAAATGAAATGATTTACACTTGACTTAATTTGGAATTTGATGTAGAAAATATATAGTTCTCATATTTTTACATAATTAAAATAAATTTAATGTATTGTTTTAAAATGTTAAAATGAATATAATAAAAATTAAATAAGGTAAATAATGCTTTAAATTGAAAATAATTGATTTTAATAACTTAAAGGGGAGTTATATTATATGAGAGATTTTAATTTTGAAGAAATATTAGAATCATGTCCTATGGATTATATTTATGGGAAGCTAGATAATAAAGATTTTAGTGATTTATTTGTGATTAAGTCTAGTATAAAAGAATTTAATAGTAAGTTATTGAGTGAAGTACTAGGTAATGATATAGATTTTAATACTATATTTAGTGCAATTAATATTGATGGAGGAGTATATTATAAAGATTTAAAGAAAAATCTTAGTTTGAAGTTGCTTAATGATGACCATGTGATTATTTGGTTTAATGAATGTCTATTAAAAAATTATAACAAAATAGAAATTAATTTAAAAAAAGAAAGAGACATGTTAGATCTATTTTTAGATTCTTTAACAGATTATGTATTTTTAAAGGATATCAATGGAAGGTATATAAATTGTAATAATGCATTTGAAAATAAAGTTGGAATTAAGAAAAAATATATAATTGGAAAAACTGATAAAGATATATTTTTTGATGAGCCACGTAAGGTGGAAAAGTTTATCAAAACAGATAAAGAAGTTATTAATTCAAGAAAAAAGAAAGTTTATGGCGAAGAATGGGGATTTGAAAGTGAAGAGGATTATTTAGAGGAGACTATAAAATCACCATATTTTGATGAAAATAATGAAATTAAGGGGATAATTGGTCTAACAAGAGATATTTCTTATAAAAAAGCTATAGAGTATAGACTAAAGAAAAATGATAAGATGTTTTTTGAAGTTCTTAATTACTTAGATGATGTTGTAATTATAAAAGAAGGAGAAAAAACTATTTATGTAAACCATGCTTTTGAAAAGTTATATGGATTAAATTGTAAAGAATTGTATAAGGAAAAAAGTATGATTGTAAAATTAGATAGAATTCATCCTGAAGATAGGCATAAATTTACTAATATTGATTTTGAAAATTTTTTTATGGAGAAAGCTAGAATTGTTAGAGCAGATAATGAAGTTAGAACTGCTTTATTTAGGGCAAACTCAATAAAAAATGAAAATGGTGAATCTATAAGAAGAATTATAGTTATAAATGATATTACAGACACTATAGAAAAAAGTAATGAGATGGAAAAGCTTAGAATGGAGTTTTTTGCAAACATATCTCATGAATTTAAGACACCTGTAAATTTAATATATAGTGCACTTCAAGTTTTGGAATTAAAATTAAAAAATCATATAGATGGAGAAGAGGAAAATAGTTATATTAATTATATAAAAGTGGCTCAACAGAATGTTTTTAGATTATTAAAGTTAATAAATAATTTAATAGATAGCACAAAATTAGAAGCTGGATTTTTTTATATTAATATTAAAAATCATGATATAGTAAGTTGTGTGGAAGATATAACTATGTCTATATGTAAATTTGCTGAAAAAAATAAAATGTCTATAACCTTTGATACAGAAGAGGAAGAAAAAATAATTGCTTTTGATTTAAACCATTTAGAAAGAGTATTATTAAATATTTTATCAAATTCTATAAAATTTAATCGAGAAAATGGTAAGATAGATGTCTATATGAGTTTTGATGAAAAGTATGTAAACATAAGTATTAAGGATACGGGAGTAGGAATACCAAAGGATAAAATGGGCTTACTTTTTGATAGATTTAAAAAAATAAATAATAGACTAACTAAAATTAATGAAGGAAGTGGAATAGGGTTATTTATAGCTAATGAACTTATAAAAATTAATGGTGGAGAAATAGAAGTTAATAGTGAATTAGGAGAAGGAACAGAAGTTATAATAAAAATGCCTATTAAAATAGTTGAAACTGAGGCTTTATATGAGGAGATAGCTTTAACATCTTGTGCAGAAAATCACGGAGAAGAACTTTACAAAATAGAGTTATCAGACATTGATAGCCTTTAGAAAGAGAAGCTGTATCAATTGATACAGCTTTTTACATGTTTCTAACAGTTTCTTTATCCCATACAAACATTTGATTTGTATTAGTTAAGGATTTAAATAAATTTTTCTTAAAACCAGGCATAGTTTTATCTAAATTTCTAATAAGATTTTTCATATCTTCTCTTTTGGTTTTACCGTCTGCAGGACAAGGATTTTTTATTATTGGAAAATTATATTCTGATGCTGCCTTTCTTATTTGACTTTCCTCAATAAATACCATAGGTCTTATAAGAGTTAGATTGTTTTTATGCATAAAACTTTTAGGAGAGAAGCAATTTATTCTTCCTTCATAACTTATGGAAAGCATAAGAGTTTCCAAGGCATCATCTTTATGATGACCTAAGGCAACCTTGTTACATCCAAGCTTTTGAGCATTATCATTTAATGCGCCTCTCCTAAGGTTAGCACATAAAGAACATGGGTTTTTTTCTTTCTTTATATCAAAGACTATTTCTTTGATATCTGTTTGAATTTCATAAAAAGGAACATTGATATTTTTACAAAGATTATGTAATGGACTATTGTCAACTCCTCCAGGATTTAAAGTTATAGCTATTAATTCAAATTTTTCAGGGGAGAATCTTTGGTAGTTTTTTAATATATGTAAAAGTGTTAGACTATCCTTCCCACCAGAAAGTCCTACGGCTATTTTATCACCATCTTCAATAAGGTTATATTCTTTTATAGCTTGTCTAGTTTTGCTTAATAATTTTTGCATGGTTTTCATAAAAATCACCTCTTAATGTTTATTTAATTATATTATAATAAAAAATAAAAAATTAAAAGACTGAAAATTTTAGAATAAAATTAAATTTATTGTCAGATATTTAAATTGATAGTACAATTTTAACATGTTACATTAAAACTTAGATTAAGTATTAAAATAAAATTTAAATTTATATATTTAGATTATTTTTGAAAGGAAATTAAAATGAGAAATATAAAAATTACTTTAGATTATGATGGTAGCAAGTACAAGGGATGGCAAAAGCAAAACCAAAAGGGAAGTAATGTTTCTACGGTTCAAGATAAATTAGAAAAAGTACTAACTAAAATGACTAATGAAGAGATTCAACTAATTGGTTGTGGAAGAACTGATAGTGGTGTACATGCAAAAAATTATGTAGCAAATTTTAAAACAAATTCTATTATGACTTTAGAACAAATTATTGAGTACATAAACGAATATTTACCTGATGATATAAGAGTAAAGGGAATAAAAGAAGCAAGTGAAAGATTTCATGCTAGATTTAATGTTAAGTCTAAAACTTATGAATATACCATTGATAATAATAAGTTCAAAGATGTATTTTTAAGAAAATATGCATGGCATGTTGAAGAAAAGTTGAATTTAAAAGCAATGGAAGAAGGGTCAAAATATTTATTAGGTACTCATGACTTTAAGAGTTTTACAAGTTTAAAGTCAAAGAATAAATCAACTTTAAGAACCGTAAATAGTATTAAATTTCATGAAAATAATAATATATTAAGTATAAAAATAAATGGAAATGGCTTTTTGCTAAATATGGTTAGAATAATAGTAGGAACTTTGGTAGATGTGGGACTTGGAAAATTTGAACCACAATATATAAATGATATACTTGAAGCGAAGGAAAGATCAAAAGCTTCAAATAAAGCACCATCTTATGGACTTTGTCTTTTAGAATTAAATTATTAAATAAAATCTGTATAAAAGAGTGGTTTTAAACTATTAATTAGTATTTATACTCTTTTATACAGATTATTTTATGATTCTAATAAATCTTTTTCTAATTCATTCATAATTGTCTCTACAGATACTATTTTATCTATTTTTGAGGCATTTTCGCCACAAAAAATAAGTCCATTTTATATTCGTGAATATAAGTTTTTTTATTATATCAAGTATTGTTGAATCAAACTTTTTATTTTCATCTTAAAGTAATTCCCTAGTAAATCTAAATGTCCTACAGCTTTTGTTACAGCACTAGCTAAATTTGAAAGGGACACAAAAATTTCAATTTCTCATTGTATAATATGTAATCTAGCTGTTAAATTTCCAATTGTAATTGTTTTTATATTCATAGAAATTATCCTTTCTGTCTGAAAATTAGAAAAACAAATATTTTTAGTGTTAAAATATTTTAATACAAATATATCGTAAGTATAGGTTAGGAAATAAACAAGTATTAAAATAAATTAATTAATAGTGAAAAAATATTAATAAATATATTATAATTAATAATAAAGGTATAGGATTATAAATAAAAAGTTAGGAGAGAGCTATGAAAAAATGTGATTGCAATGGCTATAAAAGTTGTTTATGCAACAAGGAGGTTACTATATTTAAGGATTTAACAGAAGAAGAATTTAATAAATTAGCTACTGGAGTGACATGTTTTCATTTTAATAAAGGAGAATATATATGTTATGAAGGTGAAAAGCTTTCTAAGCTATTTATAATAAGTAAGGGAAGTGTAAAGATATCAAAATTGACCAAGGGTGGAAAAGAACAAATAATCCACATATTCTCTGTGGGAGACTATTTTGGAGAGACAAGTCTCTTTAATAATGATGAAGGAATTTCATTTAATGCTATTGCTTTAAATGAGGTTATAGTCTGTACTATAGATAAGGATAAAATTCATAGTATTTTAGAAGAAAATCCTAGAATAGCAATTATTGTTTTGAAATCTTTAACTAATCGTTTAAAGGAGACTGAAGAATTTGCCAATAAACTAGTAACTAATGATGTTAGAGTAAGAATAGCATATATGTTAAAAGAATTTAAGAAAAAATATGGGAAAATAGAAAATGGAGAAATATTTATTGATTTACCAATTAATAGAGAAGATATGGCAAATTATTGTGGTATAACTAGAGAAACTATGAGTAGAAAACTTTCTATATTTGAGCATGAAGGATTAATAGAAATTAGAGGTAATAAATCTCTAATAATAAAAGATATAGAAAAACTATCTAAAATGATTTCATAGGAAATACTTATTTCTTATGAAATCATTTTAGATAGTACTTTATTAAAAAAATCTACTTTTTAATAACTCCTTCATATTTAAAGGATGGAACATAGACTTTTGAGTTAGTTCCATTTTCTTGTATAAAAGCATTTTTTATTCCTAAAGATGCTGCGTAATCTATAAGAGATTCATAATGTTTAGGATTTAAAGGCTTATTTATTTCAGGATAATCACAAGACTTATTCATAGGAGTATATTGATTCATAATGCTTATATAAACATCATCTCCAAATTTAGAAAATATAGTGTCTATAACTTTCTTTGAGTCGAATAAAAGACCTGGAAGCATTAAATGTCTAATTATCATTCCCCTTAAAAGTTTACCATCCTCTGAAAATTTTGGAGAGCCTACCTGTCTAAACATTTCATCTAATACTAGAATTAAATTGTCTTTATAATTTTTTATCTTTGAATATTTAAGTGAATAATCATCCTTAAAGTATTTAAAATCAGGAAGATATACATCTATGTAACCATCTAATAGCTTTATTGTTTCTAAACTATCACAGCCATTAGTATTATAGAGAATAGGAATATTTAATCCTTTTTCTTTTGCTATTTTTAATGCTTCTAGTATTTGAACTGCATAATGTGTTGGAGTGACTAAGTTTATATTTTCAGCTCCCTTTTCTTGAAGCTCTAAAAAGATTTCTGCTAATCTTTTAATTGATATTTCAAGTCCTTTAAAATCTTGACTTATTTCATGGTTTTGGCAAAAAACAC
Organism: Clostridium sp.; assembly: GCF_029258205.1. GTDB lineage: Bacteria > Bacillota > Clostridia > Clostridiales > Clostridiaceae > Sarcina. The sequence goes on along the minus strand of NZ_JARHZJ010000042.1, from coordinate 43,470 downwards.
ATTTAAGATTACAATGAGAAAAAAATACTGTTCCAGATCCATTCTTAAAGGAAATAGGAGGTTCTTCCCAATGATGAAGTTCTGCTCTAGCTACCTTAACTTTTTCACTAGCCTTACATACACCAAGAGATTTAAATCTATTAACTTTGCAGTTTCTAGTGCAAAGAGTACATTCTTTCAATAGTTCTTTATTTTCCATTAAAACACCTCTAATCTATATTCAATATTAATTATATTATATTTAATAAAATAAGAAAAATAATAAACAGATTTGAGTTATATAAGAGTGGAAAATACTTTTAGGTGACTTTTTTAGATTATTATTTAATTATTTAGCTATAGTTAATTTGAAAATATAAGATATTAACTACGTAATTAATAATTTTTTTACTTGAACTAAGGATTAGCTAATATTAAAATTAATAAAACTGAAAAATTTATTATGAAGTTAATATATTCAAATAGTTTAAAAAAAGAAGGAATTTTTGAAACTTTAGAAAAATTATATATAAATAAATCTGGAGAAGTTATTAGAAATACAGAGGGTTAGATTAGGAGAGTATAAATGGAATATGGAGATATTAAATTCTTAGTAAGGAAAAGTTTAAATAAAGAAGAGTGTTTAAACATAAGGCTTAAGATTAAAGATGTTAATTTAAGAGAAATTCAGCTTTATAAGGGTAAAACAAAAATAAATAATATAAAGTGCATAGGTGAATTTTATTGTGATTCAAACTTTATATATATTAATAATAAAAGCAAAGATTTGATTTTAGAATATGAGGCTTTGGTAGGTAGCTTAGGAAAGCATGGAAATGGGGGAGAAATAGCAGAGGATTTAATAAGCTTTATGGGTGAACAAATACTTCTATTACCAGTTGAAATGCTTACAATGAATGATGATCTAAAGTTAAATTGTAGACTAGAAATAGACTTTACCAAACTTATAGAGGAGCTAAATAGTGAGGTTTATAGTAAAAAAGATTATAAAAGTATAATTCCTTTTAAAGAAAGTGATTTTAAGTCAAAGTGTGTAGATGTTACTTGGAGTAATATATATGAAATAATGAAATCTTCATATACCTTTGGTTTTTTTGAAGAAATAGTTTTAAAGGAAAACTATGGAGAAGTACATTTATATAGTAATATTGAAATTTCATTTTTAAATGACAGTATTAAAGGAGATATTGTAAGAAATATAAAGTATATTTGTGATTATTATTATAATTTATTTAAAATAGATTCTCTTAATAAGAAAGATTTAAATATAGTTTTACTTAGAAAGAGCAAAAAGAAAAACTCTTATATATTAGGTGGAAGCGGAAAAAATGTTATAAGTGCTACTTTTGATATGAATAAAAAAAGAGATTGGCAATTGTTATCTCATAGAATTTTTCATGCCTTTATGGATGATTCTTTAAAATCAAGAGTTTATCATCTTCCTCCAAATCTTTGGCTAACAGAGGGATTAGCTACTTATTATGAAAACTTGGCTTTACAATCCTTAGAAAATGGAATAAAAGAAAAACTAGCTATAAATTTTAAAAAAGAAATGGCAAATTTATATACTAGATATTTATACATGACTTTAAAAGAACCAAGTAGATTTAGAATAATTCCTATGGAAGAGGGAAGCATAGGAAGTCATGGTAAAATAGAGTTTTTACATTATACTAAGGCTCCATTATTAATATATTTTATAGAGAATTTAAAGAATTCATGTAGTAATAAAAATGAAATAATACAATATTTAATTAATAACAAAGACAAAAGTTTTTCTATGCAATCTCTTTTTTATAATCTACTAGGTTTTCAGTGTGATAGCTTTGCATCTAAATATTTATTTGGGAATAGTATAATTCCTTTATGGAATTTAAAAGAACATTTAGATGATAAAGATATTATTTTCACTTTACAGGAATATGAGTATATTTTGTGGACATGGTTTTTAGGAGAAGAAGAAAATTATATTCAAGATGATCTTAAGATATATAATAAAAAAGAGATTGAGGAAATCATAAGTTGTAGCAATATTAATATTTATAATGATTATCTAACAAAGGAAATTGAGTGTTATTCTAAGAAATTAAGCTTTTTACTAAAGATTTGGATTATTAGAAGTAATATATGCAATGTTTCTTTTCAAGATTCTAATATTAGATATAAACTTTTAAAAGATAAAGTGAATCTTAGAATTTGGAATGAATTTTTACAGAAATCTATAAAAAGTAAGGTGAATATTTAAGTAAAGGAATATATTAATTTTATGAAAGTTTAATATGTTAATTTAATTAGTATATTAAAATATAACTTTAACAGAATAATATAAATGAGCTTTTAGTAAATGTACTATTTTATTAACTTTATAATAAATACAGTATGGGTATATTTATTATATTTAAATAGAAAAATATATAAAGATAAAAGTTAAATATCAATAATTTCAATAAGGATATTTTATAAGAAATGAAATGCCATAAATAATAGTAATAGGTTATTTATGGTATAATAATTATATTTGATAGTGGTAATATTTTTGTTTACAACTTTAAAGAATCTGATATAATAGAGTTTGTTATTTAAAATGAAATATTTTATTGCTATGATGAAGAAGAGTATATAAAGCAATTGTTTTAAAGCGATTTAGGGAGGGTGAGAGCCTAAAAAATAATCTTATAGAAAGAAGCTTCGGAGCTTAGACTGAAAATCTTAAGATTTAAGGAGTAGGTCTAGGGGTAATTCCCTTAATTGATTATGAGTGAGTTAGCTTAGCTAACTAATTTAGGTGGTAACGCGGAAGTTAAGTCTTTCGTCCTAATTTTTAGGACGAAAGACTTTTTTTTATTACATAAATTTAGAAAGGAAAGTGAAAAGAATGAGTTATGAAAATTTAGCTAATTTAATATTCCCAAACATAGACAAAACACCGGAATATTATTTTGAAAAATACCCAAAGAGAGATTTAAAAGATGGTGCTAAAGTATTAAGATATGCACCAAGTCCAACTGGATTTCAGCATATAGGAGGAGTTTTTGCTTCATTAATAAATGAAAGATTAGCTCATCAAAGTGATGGAATCTTCTACTTAAGAATAGAAGATACTGATCAAAAGAGAGAAGTTGAAGGTGCTATAGATGATACTATAAAAACTATGCATAACTTTGGAATGGATTTTGATGAAGGAATAACTGGTGAAAATTCAGAAAAGGGAGCTTATGCACCATATAAACAAAGTGAAAGAGCTGATATCTATAGAGCTTTTGTTAAAGACCTTTTAAGAAAAGGATTAGCTTATCCATGCTTTATGACTTCTGAAGAATTAGAAGCTTTAAGAGAAAAACAAATTGCAGAAAAATTAACTCCAGGATGTTATGGAGAGTTTGCTAAATATAGAGATTTATCACCAGAAGAGGCTATAAAAAGAATTGAATCTGGTGAAAATTATGTTATAAGAATGAAGTCACCTGGAAATCCTGAAAAGAGAGTTGTTGCTCATGACATGATAAAGGGAGAGGTTTCATTCCCAGAAAATCTTCAAGATGTAGTAATAATAAAAGGTGATGGTCTTCCAACTTATCACTTTGCTCATGCTATAGATGATACATTAATGAGAACTACTCATGTTATAAGAGGAGAAGAATGGTTATCATCACTTCCAATACATCTTCAAATGTTTGAAGTTTTAGGAGTAGAAGCACCTAAGTATGCTCATATTCCAACAATAATGAAAATGGATGGAAGTTCAAAAAGAAAATTATCAAAGAGAAAAGATCCAGAAAGTGCAGTAAGTTATTACAGCGAAAAAGGATATCCATCTCAATCAGTTATTGAATATCTTTTAAATATAATAAACTCAGCTTTTGAAGAATGGAGAGCTGAAAATCCAGATGCAGATTATCATGATTACAAAGTTGAACTAGATAAAATGAGTAAGAGTGGAGCTTTATTTGATTTAGTTAAATTAAATGATGTAAGTAAAGATGTTATATGTAAAATGAAACCAGAAGTAGTTTATGATTTATATACAAACTGGGCTAAAGAATATGATAAAGAAATGTATGATTTAGTTACTTCTAAAGAATCTATGATGAAAGAAGTATTCAATATAGATAAAGAAGGTCCAAAGCCAAGAAAAGACTTTGCTAAATGGGATGAAGTAAGAGAAAAAATATTCTATTTCTTTGATGAGTTATTTGATAAGGAAACAGCTAATGATGTTGAATTACCAAAAACTTTAGAATTAGAAGAAGCTAAAAGAATAATAGAAGCTTATGCAAAAGCATATAATTTCAATACAGATAAGGATACTTGGTTCTCAGATTTAAAAGAAGTTGCTGTAGAATTAGGATATGCTACTGATAGAAAGAAATATAAAAAGAATCCAGAAGAATACAAAGGAATGGTTTCTGATGTTGCGGGAGCTGTAAGAGCAGCTTTAACACATAGAGCTAATACTCCAGACCTTTATACAATAATGCAAATTATGGGAGAAGAAGAAGTAAGAGAAAGATTCCAAAAATTCTTAGCTTTATAATTTGATTTTAAGAATTTTAATACAACGCTAAATAAAAGACTTGCAATGTTAATTTATTGGTGGTATTATAATAACATAATAGAAAAGCTTTAAAAGATGAATAAAATTTTCCTTAAACTTAAAGAAAATTTTTATTAATCCATTTAAATCTTTAAATTTAAGGAGGATGTCAAAATGGCAGATAAAACATTAAAATGTAAAGACTGTGGAGCAGAGTTCATATTCACTGAGGGAGAGCAAGCTTTCTACAAAGAAAAAGGATTTGAAAATGATCCAGTAAGATGTTTAGATTGTAGAAGAGCAAGAAAAGCTCAAAGAAACAATAGATAATAATTTGTTTATTATAAGGTTGTAAGATTAGTCTTACAACCTTTTTTTATGTTTATACTGCTTTTAAGTGAGTATTATAATTAAATTTTGGAGGATTTTATATGGAAGTATATACTATAGGACATTCTAATTATGATTTAAGTAGACTTGTTGATATGCTAAATAAATATAACATAAATTGTGTAGTAGATATAAGAGGAATACCTTATTCTAAATATAATGTACAATACAATAAAGAAACAATTCAAAAAACTTTAAGTGACTTAGGATTTACATATATCTATATGGCAAAGGAATTTGCAGCAAAGAGAGAGAGTAAAATATCTTACAATAAAGATGGCTATGCTGATTTTCATAAGGTTATTAATGAGGAATCTTTTAAAAATGGAATAGAGAGACTTAAAATAGGAATAAGTAAAGGATATAGAATAGCTTTATTAGGTGCTATGCAGGAACCTATAAGATGTCATAGGAGTATATTAGTTGGAAGAGAATTAGAAAAGCATGGATTTAAGGTTAATCATATACTCCATGATTATTCAATATGTAATCAAAGAGAAATAGAAAATATGCTTTTAGATAAGTACTTTAAGGATAGGAGGCAAATCACAATAGATTCACTTATAGGTAATGAAAAGAATGAAGATGAAATGATAGAAGAAGGATATGACTTAGCGAATAAAGAAATTGGATATAGAATGGAAAAGATAAAATAGAATTTTGTGGTAAATGCTATTTTATCTTTTATTTACTAGTTTAATATTTTCAATTATTAACAAAATTCTCAATGGTTTTTCTAAGTACAGTTTCTATTAAGTAATAAATAGATTTTTTAGTAATTATTTATTTGAAATTGCTTGAAAAATTTCTAAGAAAAATTCTTCAAGTTCATTTATTTTCTTTTCAAGATTACATACACGCTTTTCTAAAGATTCAGTACTGTTATTTTCTAAGGAATCAGAATTTATATTTTTTATAAAATCAGAATTAAGGTTTAGATCTTTAAAGTCTTTTTTTAAGTATTCTAAGGAATATTCCTCTGAATTTAAAAAACTTATTTCATTTAAGTAATAATTTACTTTAGGAAATCTTCTTATACCTTTAAAATTTTTAGGAATTTTTATTTCAAAAGGTAACTTACTTTTATTATTAAGGTAATAAGAATTTGTCTCTAAATTATTAGGTACAGAAAGTTTTTCTATAGCAACTTCATCTAAACTATTACTATTAGTAGATTCTATATTAAATTTTTTATTATTTAAATTATCAGTAGATTCTTTCTTTATAGAAGAGGATTGATTTTCTTTCTTTTTTACTAAAAATATTTTAGAAAACCTATCTTTTACATGTGAAATTAGCCTTTTAAAGATAGATTTTTTAATTTTTTTTCTTCTAGCTGTTCTAGAGATTTTAGGTATTTCTAAAGTCATACTTTGAGAAGATTTGGTATTATATTCTGTATTATCTTTCTTAGAAATACTAACTTCTTCAATTGGTTTAATTTCAGGCAATAATATATTATTAGTTTCAATATTTTTTATGTTTAATTTTTCGTTTATAGAATCTATTATAGATTGAACATCCTCACGTTCAAGTGTTGAAGGAATGGAGTTTTCACTTATTTCAATTGAATGTTTTATATTTATTGAAGTAGATGTTTCTTTAGATTTTTTAAAATATCCATCTATATTGTCAAATAAAAAACCTTCTTCATTCATGAATTTTAGTATATCTTTCTTTTGTATATCTATTTTTTTTGAAAGTTCTTTAAGAGAAATTCCATCTAAAACTAAAGAGTTATTTATTAATTTGATTTTATCTGAATTGTTCATATTTTTAAAATTTATTTTTTTATTATTCATAATTTCTCACCCTTAAATACAAATATAAATTATGTCAATAGTAATGTGAGTTTTGCTATATTACAAAAGTTTCTAGAAATATTATAAAATAAAAAAATTTTTTTTGAAATATATTACAATTAAAATAGGAGAAAATTTCAAAGAATTTTACATAATATATATAATTTTTATATGTATCATAATTTAATTTTAATTTAATGAAGATTTTATTAAGAAAGATTGTTGCTAAAAAATACATACAAATGTAAAATAATATTATAAATAAATTAAAGTTATATTAAAAGGAGAATAAAGATGAAAATAGATGAATTAACAAAAAGAATAAATGAATTACACAAGAAGCTTAAAGAAGAAGGTTTATCAGAGGATGAACATAAAGAAAGAGAAGAACTTAGAAAAGAGTATATAAATAGATTTAAAAGCAACTTAAGAGAACAGTTAAAAGGAATTGAGCCGAAAAATAAGAAAAATTAAGGGTGATTTATGTGGGTGTTACAATAGAAAAGTTAATAAAGGACTTTAGTTTAGAAGTAATTCAAACTGGCGAAGAGAATGTCCCTATAAATGTTAGTGATGTAAATAGACCAGGATTACAATTAGCTGGCTTTTATAACTATTTTGCTCCAGAAAGAATTCAAGTTATAGGAAAAGCAGAATGGAGCTTTTTAGAAGATATGTCTCCAGATCTTAGAAAAAAGAGATTGAACAAATTTTTTTCATTTGATATATCTTGTCTTATAATAACTAGAGGGTTAGAGATACATGAGGAACTTTTAAAAGCAGCTAGAAAGAGAAGTTTATGGATTCTTAGAAGTGAAATGGTAACTACTAAGTTTATAAGCAAAATCACAATGTATTTATCAGATAAAATGGCTCCTGAGACAAGATTACATGGTGTTCTTGTTGATGTATATGGTATAGGAATGTTAATTACAGGGGAAAGTGGTATAGGTAAAAGTGAAACTGCATTAGAACTTATTAAAAGAGGACATAGATTAGTAACTGATGATGCTGTTGATATAAAAGAAATAGATGGAGATTTAATAGGTAGATCACCAGATATAACATTCGGAATGCTTGAAGTTAGGGGTATGGGAATAATAGATGTATCAGCATTATATGGATTAAGTTCAATTTTAAATTCTAAAGAGATAAAGATAATAATTGATTTTGAGCATTGGAAAGATGATGGAGATTATGATAGATTAGGTGTAAACGACGAATATCAAGATATATTAGGTGTTAAAGTTAAAAAATTAAGAGTTCCAATAAGACCTGGAAGAAATATAGCAGTAATAATAGAAGCTGCGGCAGCTAACTATAGATATCAACGTATGTCAGATATTTCACCGGTTGATATAATTGAAAAAAGAATGCTTGAAAGCATGGAAAAAGAGAGTAAAATTTAATAAAAAGTATAAACTATAATCATATCAGAATTAAAGGTGATGATATGGTTATATTTAATATTGAAGAAAATTTTAAAGTAGTTAAAGAATGGAAAAAGAATGAGTTTTTAGCATGGATTTTAATGGAAGAAGATGAAGTTAATCTTTTAGAAAAAATGTTTTCTTATGAGTGTATAAATGAATGTATTGATTATAAACAGGAACAAAGAATAGACTGTTTCAGGGATTATACATTTATTTTAATTAATGTAATAGAGCAAATTGAAAAGCAAATTATATCTAAAGAACTAGATATATTTTTAGGGAAGAGTTTTATAGTTACTGTTTATAAGAGTAAAATATCACTTCTATATGATTTAATTGAAGACATAAAAGAAGAAAAAAATTGTCAGCTATTTAAATTAGATAAGAGTCCATCTATTATTCTTTATTATATTTTAGATAGGTTAATAGTAAATAATTATAATATAATATCTAATTTAGAAACTGAAGGAGATAAGATTGAGTTAGAAATACTTAAAAATCCTGAAAGCAAACATTTAAATTCCTTATTATTTATAAGAAGAGAAGTCTATAAGCTTAGAAAACTAATAAAGCCAATTAGATATATTGGAGATACACTTGTTATAGATGAAAATGAAGTCATAGGAGAAGCGAATAAAGTTTATTTTAGAAATATAAATAGTAAAATAGAAAAATTAATTACATCATTAGATACATTATCACAGGAATTAGCCATTGTAAGAGAAGCATATGAGTCAGAACTAGCTAACAAGACAAATGAATTAATGAAGGTATTTACAATAATAACAGCAGTTTTTTTACCACTAGAATTAATAACAGCTATATTTTCTATGAGCTTTGAATGTATGCCTTTTAAAACATGTCCTTATGGGTTTTATATTTTAGTTATTATATTAAGTTTAATTGCATTAATCCTGTTATTGGTATTTAAAATAAGGAAATTTCTATAATTTTACAAAAGATTATCGGAAATATAAAATTTAATTAGAAGATAAAATAGATTGGAGGGCTATATTATGAAAGATATAAAAGTTTTAAAAAAAGAATATGAAAATGCATGGACAAAGTATGAAGAGCAGGATTTAAAAAAGTTATTTTCATTAAGTGATAGATATAGAGAGTTTATGTCAGTAGCGAAAACTGAGAGAGAATGTGTTAAGGTTTTAGCAGATATGGCAGAAAGTAAAGGATTTAAAAATTTTGATGAAGTTGTTAAAAATAAAGAAAAAGTTGAAGTTGGGGATAAACTTTATTCTATAAATATGGATAAAACAATAACTTTAATAAAATTAGGGTCAGAACTATTAGAAAATGGATTAAGAATAATAGGAGCTCACATAGATTCTCCAAGAATAGATGTTAAACAAAATCCATTATATGAAGATTCAGGATTAGCATTATTAGATACTCATTATTACGGAGGAATAAAAAAATATCAATGGGTAACTATACCATTAGCAATACATGGTGTTGTTATAAAAAAAGATGGTACTAAGGTAGATATTAAAATAGGTGAAGATGAAAATGATCCTGTTTTAGGAATTTCAGATCTTCTAGCCCATTTATCAGCAGATCAAATGGATAAAAAAGGAGCTAAAGTAGTAGAAGGAGAAGATTTAAATGTTTTAGTAGGAAGTATGCCATTAAAGGGAACTGATGAAAAAGAAGCTGTTAAGGCTAATATCTTAGTTTTATTAAATGAAAAATATGGTATAACTGAAGAGGATTTTGTATCAGCTGAATTAGAAGTAGTTCCTGCTGGTAAAGCAAGAGATTATGGTTTGGATAGAAGTATGATTTTAGCTTATGGACATGATGATAGAATATGTGCATATACATCAGCAGAAGCTTTAATGGAGTTAGAAAGTGTTGATAAAACATGTATAGCATTATTGGTTGATAAAGAAGAAATAGGTAGTGTTGGAGCTACAGGTATGCAATCAAGATTTTTTGAAAATTTAATTGCAGAACTTATGGATAGAAAAGGAGAATATTCTGAGTTGAAACTTAGAAGATGTCTTCAAAATTCAATGATGTTATCAGCTGATGTTACTGCAGCTTTTGATCCAAACTATCCTTCTGTATGTGAAAAGAAAAATACAGCTTATTTTGGACATGGAGTAGTGTTTAGCAAATATACAGGTGCTAGAGGAAAATCAGGTTGTAATGATGCTAATGCGGAATATATAGCTCATTTAAGAAGCATAATGGATAAGAATGGCGTTATATGGCAAACTGCAGAACTTGGAAAGGTAGATCAAGGAGGCGGTGGGACAATCGCTTATATCTTAGCTCAATACAATATGGAAGTTATTGACTGTGGAGTAGCATTACAAAATATGCATGCACCTTTAGAAGTAGCATCTAAAGCAGATTTATATGAAACTAAAAAATGTTATAAGGCATTTTTTGAAGAAGCATAGTTAACTATTGAATATAGGCTGTATCAAAATATCTAATATAAAATATAGAATTAGATTTGGAGATTATATTAGATAGATTTATGATACAGTCCTTTTTTATATTAAAATAATTTATTTGATAAGGATTTATATATGAATAAAGTATTAAAGGGGAATTTAGTTTTTTCAAGTATTCTCTTGATATTAACATTATTTTTTATAAAAAATTATAATGGTCAAAATATTTTCATTGCTTTAAGTTTGATTTTTTATATCCAAATAATATTTATAACAAGAGAATTTATTAAATACATAAATTTAGATGAAGCTAAAAAAGAAAATGTGAATTTTAATATAGAATATAATAAAAATAATTTTATTGAAAAAAATTTATTAAAGAAAAAAATTGATCAACTAAGAAATATTTATACTAGATTTGAAGTTAAGAATAATATTGAAATGTGGAATGGACCATATACAGTATTCCTAATTGATTTAAGGAAATTTAGTTTAATAAATGATACTTTGGGAAGAGATAAAGGTGACGAAGCTTTAAGGAATTTTGGTAAGGTTTTAAGTAATATATCAAAAAACTTATCTTGTAAAAATTTATATGGGGTATATGAAGGTGATGAGTTCTTAATTGCAATTAATAGCAATAATAAAAAAGATATACAAGAGCTTTTAAATAAGTTAGAAGCTTTAAAAAAATTAAATTTAAATAGCATTAATAAAGACATTGAGATTGAATTTAATATAGGCTATTCTATAAATTTAGGAAATAAAAGTTTTGAAGAAATAATTGAAGAAGTATTTTTTGCTAAAGAAATGGCTAAAAAGGACAGTTTTACTTCAGCTATAGAATATACAGATGCACTAGAGAGCATAAGGATAAATAATAATTTAATAAAAAAAGATATTAAAGAGGCATTGATAAATAAAAAGTTATATACTGTTTATCAACCACAAATATCATCATTGGATGATAAAATAAAGGGATATGAAACACTTATACGATGGGAACATGAATTATTAGGTTCTATACCAGCATGTGACATAGTTAAAACGTTAGAAGAAATAGATTCCATTAAAGATTTAGATTTATATGTTTTTGAATCAACCTGTAAATTTCAAAGTAGGTTAATTCAAAATAATATTTTTTTACAATGCTCAGTTAATATGTCAATAAATACTTTAAAACACAGAGGGATAGGATATGATATTTACAAAATAAGTAAAAAGTATAATCTTAAACCAGAAACTATTACTTTAGAGATTTTAGAGAATGTTGATATAGATGTTAATAGAAATGCTATAAATGAAATTATTAAGCTTAAAAAATATGGTTTTAAAATATCTATAGATGATTTTGGAAAAGGATATTCATCTATGAATAGATTATTAAAGATACCTTTTGATCAAATAAAAATACCAAAAGACTTTATATCAGATATACCTAATAATAAGTATATAGCTATAATAAATTCAATTTCAAATTTTGCTAAGAATCTAGGGGCTGAACTTGTTGTTGAGGGTGTTGAAAGTAAAGAATACTATGATTTTTTCAAATTATTAGATTTTGATATTATTCAGGGATTTTATTTCTCAAAGGCATTAAATGAGAAAGAGTTTTTAGAGTATGTAAATAATTTAGGGGTTAGTATATCGATAGAGCATTATTTAGATATATAATATATTTACTTTAATATTTAATTAGAGTTGGAATATTTTTGATATAATACAATTTAATTAAATTAAATAAGTATATTAATATATTATTATTTATTATATAATTAACAGTGTAAAGGGTTATAAGTAAAAAAGAAAATTTTAATAAAAATAAACATAAATATTTTGTTAAGAGAAAAAGGGGAGAGTCAAATGAAAATAGCACTAATAGCACATGATAAGAAAAAAGAGGAAATGATAGAGCTTGTAAAAGAATTTGAAAATAAGTTAAGTAAACATATACTTGTTGCAACAGGTACTACAGGACTTAAAGTTATGCAAAATACATCTTTAGAAGTTAAAAGGTGTAAGAGTGGCCCACTAGGAGGAGATCAAGAAATTGGAGCAATGGTAGCAAATCATGATGTTGACATGGTAATCTTCTTAAGAGATCCACTAACGGCTCAGCCTCATGAACCAGATATAAGTGCATTACTTAGACTTTGTGATGTTTACAAGATTCCATTAGCTACAAATACGGAAAGTGCTAAGCTTATAATGACTGATATTTAGCTAAAATATAATAGAAATTTGAATAAAAGATACTTTTTTATATTAAGTGACTTCATGGTTAAGAAATAAAAATTCAGTGAATAAACAATATAAATAGGTATTTTTTTATTAGATATAACTATAAAATAGTAATTAAGAATATAATAATTTTTAAAATTTTATAAAAGCAAGTGGCTATACTATTGGGACTATAGAATTAAAATATTATAAAACAAAGAAAATTACAAAAGAAATAATTAATTTATAAGTAGAATAAGAGAATAAATGGAAATAATCCATTGAATTTAAATTTTTGCTGTATTAAAATTAAAGTATCAGAATTAATGTGTTGAAGAATAGGAGATGTTTTATATGGCAAAAGAAATAATAAAAACAAACAAAGCACCAGGTGCAATTGGACCTTATTCACAAGGAATAAAAATAGGGGATTTTGTTTATACTTCAGGGCAAATTCCACTAAATCCTGAAACAGGGTTAATGGCAGAATCAATTGAAGAACAAACAGCTCAATCTTTAGAAAATGTAAAAGCTATTCTAGAATCTGCTGGAATTTCTATGGATAAAGTAATAAAAACTACAGTATTCTTAAGTGACATGAATGATTTTGCAAGAATGAATGAGGTGTATGCTACCTATTTTACAGAAAATCAACCAGCAAGAAGTGCTGTAGAGGTTGCTAAATTACCTAAAGATGCTAAAATAGAGATTGAAGTTATAGCTACTTTAAAATAGGTTCTATATCTTCATAATTAGCAACATAGGGGAGAGTTTACTTATGAATTATAAGACTATAGGAGTTTGTGCTAAGGAGATTAATTTTGAAATCGAAGACAATAAAATAAAAAGTGTTAACTTTGTTAATGGATGTCCAGGAAACTTAATGGGAGTTTCTATACTCGTTGAAGGAATGGATGTTGACGAAGCTATTTCAAAATTAAAAGGAAAGATTGTAGAGGAAAAGGAACATCTTGTCCAGATCAACTTGCAAAAGCTTTAGAAGAATATAAGAAAAGCTTATAATAAGTACAAAGAGCAGATAGTTTAAGTAAATTTTGCTTAAGTTAATATATTTCTCTAAATAAAAAAGGTGATTATATAAATTTTATATAATCACCTTTTATTTTATTTATAGTAAGTCATTTGATAAAGCAGCTGCTTTAGATAGTTTATTATCTATTGCTATTATTATTTGTCCTGCTTTAGAAGTATCACCAACTATAATTCCTCCAACTAAGATGTTATCTTTGAAGAATAGTTTAGTATATTGACCTTTTGATACATCTTTAGAACTTATTTTTTCATAAGAAGAATCATTAAATCTTATTAATCCAGCTGAAAATACATGAGTATTTAAAGCATCTAATATTATAGATGGTGTAAAGTTTTCAAATACTTTTTCAGCTCCACATGCATTAGCACCAGCAGTTTTACCCATTTCTATAGCTGCAGGCCAGTTTCCATAAACAATACCATTAAATTCAGCTACATCTCCACAAGCATAGATATCTTTAACACTTGTTTCCATTCTTTCGTTAACAATAACACCTCTATTGCATTCAATTCCAGATTCTTTAGCTAATTCTATATTACTTCTAATACCTGTTGAAACTAGAAGAATGTCAGCATCTAAAGTTTTTCCACTCTTTAAGTTTAAAGCAGTTAATTTACCATCTTTAGTTATTATTTCAGTACATTCTTCTGATGTTAAGAATGTTATTCCACAATCAGAAACTTGCTCTCTAAATATATCAGCACCTTCTTGATCTAATTGGTTATTCATAAGATTTGGTAAGAATTCAACTACTGTAACTTCTAATCCAGCAAGTTTCATTTCCCAAGCTGCTTCTAATCCAAGAGGACCAGCACCTATAACAACAGCTTTTTTAGCTTGTTTCATTTCTTCTTTAACATCAAAAGTATCTTTTAAATCTTTAATAGAGTAGATACCTTTAAATTCATGAATATTTTCACTATTTAAAGAAACCTCTTCATTATTATTTTTAACTTTAAATGGTGGAATAAAGTTATGGCTACCATTAGCTAATATAAGTTTAGTATATGGTATTTCAGTACCGTCTTTTAAAATTACTTTTTTATTATCTTTATCTATAGAAGTAACAGTAACTCCTAGTAGTTCTTCTATATTATTTTCTTTATACCAAGAAGATTTAGCTAAGTAGAAAGTATCTAAATTCATTTCTTGACTTAAAAGGTCTGAAAGATTTGGTCTTGAGTAAGAAGATACTTCTTCACTTGAAAGTAATTTAACAGAAGCTGTACTGTTTATTTCTCTTATTGTTTTAGCAGCGTAGAATCCAGCAGCTCCATTACCTATAATAACAAAGTTATCATTAGTATCATTCTTTTCAAAAGTGTCCATTTCTACTTCTATAAAGTGTTCTTTTCCAGCTCCACAAACAGGGCAAATATCAGGACACACTGGGCTTTCGAATATTTCACCACAAACTAAGCATTTCCAGTATCTTGTTTTACCATTTCCAGTTAATACTTCTTTAGATTCTGTAGAGTTATTTGGAGCATAATCAAGTTCTTTTTCTCCAAACATAGTTCTTGAGAAATCTCTACCAAATTCAAAAGCTTCTTTTAATTCAGTTACTGATGGTTTAAACTTAATTCTTAAACCAGGTCCAAATATATTCATTCTTAATTCTTTTAATCTAGATTCTATTCTTGGAACAGCTTCACCACTCCAACCATATGAACCGAAGGCAGCAGCATATTTTCCTCCATGAATAATAGGATTTAAGTTAGCTAAAAGAATTCTAATAGGAGGTAATAATTCTCCAACTATTGTTGGTGATCCAAATAATATACCATCTGAGTCTGTTATATCAGCTAATGCATCTTCTTGTTTACTATAAGTTAAATCATATAATTTAACTTCAACATTGTGTTCAGATTGTAACCCTTTAGCTATTTCTTCAGCTAATTCTTTAGTATAGCCATAAGCTGATACGTAAGGAATAGTAACTTTCTTATCTCCATTTATTTTAGGTTCTACTGGAGTACTCCATTCTTTATAAGTATTTATTATCTTCCAAGGATCTTGTCTAAGAATAGGACCGTGACCAGGACATACAAGCTCTATATTTAAATCTTTAATCTTATCTATAGCTTTTAAAACATATGGTTTATATGGTCCGAAGATACAGTCATAGTAGTATCTTAAGGCATCTAAATATTCTTCTTCGTTAGGAATTAAGTCATTAAATATTTCTTCGCAAGAGTAGTGGCTTCCAAAAGAGTCACAAGTTATTAAAGTTTTATCTTCTGGAATATAAGTGTATATTGAATCTGGCCAATGTAAAAATGGTGCAGAGATAAATTGTAATGTTTTATTTCCTAATGAAATTGTGTCATTGTCTCCAACAATTATATACTCAAAATCTTTATTAACTATATCTTTTAAAAATTCTATAGCTTGCATTGAACCTACAACTTTAGCTTGAGGAGATAATTCAAGTAATTTTTCAACAGATCCAGCATGGTCAGGTTCTGTATGATCAACAACTATGTAATCTATTGATTTAGGATCAACACCTAAGCTATTAAGTTTTGATAGATAATCGTCAAAACATTTTTCTTTTACTGTTTCAAATACAGCTAATTTTTCACTTCCTTTAACAACATATGAGTTGTAAGTAGTTCCGTAAGGAGTGTACATAATAATATCAAAAACTCTTAATTCAGGATCTAAAGATCCAACCCAATAAATATCTTTTTTTACTTCTAAATAATTCATAAAAACACCACCTAATATATGTTAAAAGTATAACAATCGAAATCAGTTAATACTAATTATTAATTAATAATTAGTACCTATAATTAAATTATATTCTTTTTCATTGAAATGTAAATACTTTTTTAAATAAAAATTAAATTATTTAAAGTTATAAAAAATAATGGTAATTTGACAGTTAAATCATATTACCACTATTTTAATCGTTAATACTGTTGTTTTTTATTACAATTATATTTTTTAAGAAATTTTTCAAGGTATTCTTTTGGCATGCTCATACATCCAATATGACCATGTCTTTCATCTCCTTCATGATCACCATGAAAATCTGAACCACATGTTATAAGAAGATCATGATGAACTGCATATGAAATAAAGAAGTCAGTATCTTTTTTAGTATTTTGATAGTAAATAGCTTCTATACCATCGAAAGGAAATTCCATAACTTCTTGTACTGGAACTCTTTTTATAAGCTTTGGATGAGCAAGTACTGTTATAGCATTATTAGATTTTAATATATTTATTCCTTCTTCTACAGAGATTTTTTTGTTAGGAACATAGGCTGGACTATCATTTCCTATAAAGTTATCAAATATATATTCCCAATCATAAGGATAACCAGCTTCTATTATACATTGAGCTATATGAGGTCTAGCAACAACACCTTTTCCTTTTGCTAAGACATCTTTATAATCAAGTTTAATATTAAAATATTTTTCTAAATTAGCTACGATTTTTTTTGCTCTACCTATTCTAGAGTCCTTTAATTCCTTTAAGAAGTTTTGAAAATCTTCTGACTTATAAGAATCATCTCTAAAATATCCTAATATATGAACTGTAGAACCCTTATGTTCACAACTAAGTTCTATTCCAGGAATAAACTTAATACCTAGTTCTTTTGCAGCTTCTTTTGCTTCATCAAGACCAGAAGTTATATCATGATCTGTTAAAGCTATTAATGATATACCAGCTTTTTTAGCTTCAGTGATTATCTCTTTTGGAGATAGTGTTCCGTCAGAAGCTAATGAGTGACAATGAAATTCTGCATTAATATTAATAGTAAACCCTCCTTTAAAACTGAAAAAGTTAATTTATGTATAAAATAATTATTTGAATAATATTGTTAATTTTATAAAATTTATAGTATAAATATTTTAACACAGAAATGAAAATAAAATAAATTAATTTTTAAATTTAAATTGAGTTATAATAATATTTTATATTTTTAATTAGAAGATTCAAATATATAAATGGTATAAAATTCATATTTTTTTTTAGATGTTTTTGATATAATGATTTTAAACTAAATATTTTAGAGGTGAATTAATGTTTTTAATGATAGATAACTATGATTCCTTCGTGTTTAATTTGCTTAGATATTTTAAGGAATTAAATGAGGATGTAAAGATAAAGAGGAATGATAAAATAACTATAGAAGAAATAAAAAGATTGAATCCAGAAGGAATAATAATCTCTCCAGGACCTAAAGCACCTAAGGATATGAAGGAATGTTTAGGTATTATAGAGGAATTTAAAGGGAAGATTCCTATTTTAGGGGTATGTCTTGGTCACCAATGTATTGGATATTCTTTTGGAAGTAAAATAAAAAAAGGGAATTTCCCAGTTCATGGAAAAGTGAGTAAAATAACTCATGACGGAAAAGGAATTTTTAAGGGAATCAAAAATAATATAAATGTAACTAGGTATCATTCTTTAGTAGTTGATAGAAATTCTTTAGGAGAAGATTTAGAGATAACTGCCCTAAGTGATGATGGGGTGGTTATGGGTATAAGACATAAAAAGTACAACATAGAAGGAGTTCAGTTTCATCCAGAGGCTGTTTTAACTGAATATGGACATGAAATGCTTAAAAACTTTATTAGAAATGCTAGACAATTTAACTTTATGGAAAGGTGATCAATTTGAATTTTGAAATTAAGGAAATAGAAAATAAACTTGAACCACATGAAGTATATTCTTTATTTAAAGATGAAATAAATAGTATATTTTTAGATAGTTCAAAGGAAGATAGTGAATTTTCTTTATATTCATTTATAGGATTAAGTCCTTTTAAAAAATTTAGTTCAAAGGGAAATGAGATTTTTATAGATGAAAAATTAATCTTAGGAGATCCTTTTGAAAAATTAGAAGAGCTTATTAAGGAATATAAAATAAATTATGAGAGTAAAATACCTTTTTTAGGAGGAGCTATTGGGTACTTTTCTTATGATATAGGAAGAGTTATTGAAAACATACCTAAAAGTGCTTATGATGACGTATGTATTCCAGATAGTTATTTTTTATTTTATGATAATGTAATAATATTTGATTTAAAAAGCAAAAAAACATATATAACAGCCCTAGGAATTAAGGAAGAGCCAGAAAAAAGTATAAATAATATTTATGAAAGAATAAAAAACAAGAATATAAATTTCAATATAATTTTAGATAAAAATACTGAGTTTACCTCAAATTTTTCAAGAGAAGAATATATAAATTCAGTAAAAAAGGTTAAAGAGTACATAAAAGAAGGGCATACATATATTGCAAACTTAACACAGAGATTTTCTTGTGATTTTAATTCTGATTCTTTTGATACATATATAAGTTTAAGAAGTATAAACAAAGCACCTTTTTCTTGTTATTTAAATTTAGACGGTTTTCAAATTATAAGTTCTTCACCTGAGAGATTTTTAAAGGTGTTTAATAATAAGATTGAAACAAGACCAATTAAAGGAACAAGACCAAGGGGAAAAGATAAATTAGAGGATGAAAAGAATAAAAAAGAACTTTTAAATAGTGAAAAGGATAAGTCAGAGCTTTTAATGATTGTTGATCTAGAACGAAATGACTTAAGTAAAGTGTGCAAACCTTTTTCTGTTAAGGTTACAGAATTATTTAAATTAGAGGAATATGATACAGTATTTCACTTAGTTTCAACAGTTATAGGAGAATTAAATGATGAGGTTAGCTCTATAAAATGTATAAGAGAATGTTTTCCAGGAGGTTCTATAACAGGTGCTCCTAAAATAAGAAGTATGGAGATAATAGAGGAATTAGAAGGGGTTAGAAGAGGAATATATACTGGAGCTATAGGTTATTTTGATTTAAGAGGAAATTGTGATTTTAATATAGTAATAAGAACAATATTAGTAAAAGATAATAAAGCCTATTTTGGAGTAGGTGGGGGTATAACTATTGAATCAGAAGAAGAGATGGAGTATGAGGAAACTTTGGATAAGGCAAAGGCTTTAATGAGAGTATTATAATTTTAGGTTGTGATATAAAGTGATTTATATAGGCGAAAATAAAAAAGATTACAGTATGGTGGAAAAAGATTCAGTTACCATAGATTCTTCAATTTTTTTTGGAAAGGGAATTTTTGAAACTATACATGTATTGAATAGTGGATTGTTTTTAAAGGAACATTTAGAAAGACTAAAACATGGTTGCTTAAATTTAAAGATTCCTTTTAATATTAATGAAGAAGAATTAAGAGAGTTTATTAAAAATGAAAAAATAAGAAATAGAGCTTTAAAAATAACTCTTACTGAAAAAAATATAATTTTTTCAACTAGAAATATTACATATAGTATAGAAGATTACAATAGAGGTTTTTCTTTAAAGCTTAGTGAAGTAAGAAGAAACAGTACATCTAAATTAACTTATTTAAAAAGCACTTGCTATATTGAAAATATTATTGAAAAGGAAAAGGCTACTAATGAAGGTTTTGATGAAGTGATATTTTTAAATGAAAGAGAAGAGTTAACAGAAGGTGCTACTAGTAATATATATTTTATTAAGAATAATAAGATATATACTCCAAAGGTAAGTTGTGGTCTTTTAGATGGAATAATTAGAGGATGGATAAAAAATAACTTTCAAGTTGAAGAAGGATGTTATAATATAGAAGACTTAAGAAATAGTGAAGGGGTTTTTATAAGTAATTCTCTTCTCGGAGTAATGAGAGTAAGTCAATTTGAAGATAAATTTTTTGGGGAAAAAGACTTAATAGAAGAAATAAAAAGGAAATATGACAATTCTATTATAAGCTTTTAAATTATGGAGGACAGAATGATCGATAAAGATAAGATAAAAGAAGGAATGAAACTAATACTTGAAGCAATAGGAGAAGATGTTAATAGAGAGGGATTAATAGAAACTCCAGATAGAATTGCAAGAATGTATGAAGAAATATTTTCTGGAATAGGAATGAATGCAAAGGAGCATTTAAGTAAAACTTTTGAGGTTCAAAGCAATGACCTTGTTTTAGAAAAGAATATAACTTTCTATTCTATGTGTGAACATCATTTAGTTCCTTTTTATGGGAAAGTTCATATAGCATATATACCAAATGGAAGGGTTGTAGGTTTATCTAAACTTGCTAGATGTGTTGAGGTTTATTCAAAAAAACCACAACTTCAAGAAAGGCTTACAAAGGAAATAGCTGATTCTATAATGGAATACTTAGATGCACAGGGTGTAATGGTAGTTGTAGAAGGTGAACATATGTGTATGACTATGAGAGGTGTTAGAAAACCAGGTGCAAAAACAGTAACAACAACTTATAGAGGAAAGTTTTTAGAAGATGAAAACTTAAAAAATGATGTGTTTAGAATGATTTCTATGTAAAGCGTAATTTTTTGAGGTGCTTATAATGGAGAGAGTAAATAAGATACTTAATAATAGTAAGTATAAAGACTATTTAAATAAAAATTCTTTCTGTGAAAAAGATAGGATTTTTTGTAAACATAACTTAGAGCATTTTTTAGATGTATCAAGAATTGCCTACATAATGGCCTTAGAGGAAAATATGAATGTACCTAAAGAAATTATATATGCAATAGGACTTCTTCATGATATAGGACGATGGGTAGAATATGAAGGTGGAGAAAAACATAATAAAGCTTCTTATAGGTTGAGTTTGGATATTTTAAAGGAATGTGATTTTAAGAAAGATGAAATAGAGATTATTTTAAATGGAATTTTAAATCACAGAAATAGTGAAGCAAAAGGATTAGATAAAATTATTTACTTAGCTGATAAAAAATCAAGAAGCTGTTTTTTATGTAATGCTAAAAAATTTTGTAAATGGAGCAAAGAAAAAAAGAATTTAGACATAATTATTTAAGGGGGAGCTTTTGTGAAAATAGGAAATAAAGAGTTTGAAATAGGAAAAAGAACTTATATAATGGGAATTTTAAATGTAACTCCAGATTCGTTTTCAGATGGTGGAAAATATAATGATATTGAGTTAGCATTAAAGCAAGCTGAGAAGATGATTAAGGATGGTGTTGACATAATAGATATTGGAGGAGAGTCAACAAGACCAAATCATACTCCAGTAGGAGAAGAAGAGGAACTAAATAGAGTAGTACCTGTAATAAAAGCATTAAGAGAAAAATTTGATATACCTATATCAATTGATACATATAAGGGAAGAGTGGCAGAGGAAGCCATAAAAGCAGGTGCAGATTTAATAAATGATGTATGGGGTTTTAAAAAGGATAAATATATAGCTACTGTTGCTGCTAAATATGGAGTACCTTGTTGTATAATGCATAATAGAAATGATAATGAATATGGTGATGATATCATAGAGGCTATGAAAGTTGATATGGAAGAATGTATAAAGATAGCCTTAGATGCTGGAGTTAAGAAAGAAAATATAATTTTAGATCCAGGCATAGGGTTTGCAAAGGATTATAATCAAAATTTAGAAGTATTAAATAGATTAGATGAGTTCTGCAATATGGATTATCCAGTTTTATTAGGAACATCAAGAAAATCAGTAATAGGGAATACTTTAAATCTTCCAACTAATGAAAGATTAGAAGGAACTTTAGCTACAACTACCCTTGGAATAATTAAAGGTTGTGAATTTGTAAGAATTCATGATGTATTAGAAAATAAGAGAGCTGTTCTTATGACTGATGCTATGGTAAGAAGATAGGAGTTAAATTTAATGGATAAAATTATTATTAAAGATTTTGAAGTTTTTGGTAATCATGGAGTCTTTGAAGAAGAGAAAAGACTTGGACAAAAATTTGTTTTAAGTATAGAACTTTCTTTAGATACTAGAGAGGCAGGTATTACTGGAGATTTAAGCAAATCTGTTCATTATGGAGAACTTGCACATAAGGTTGAAGAAGAGTTTAAAAAGCAAAGTTATGATTTAATAGAAACGGTAGCAGAAAAATTATGTGAGTTTATATTATTAGAATACTCACTTGTTAAAAAGGTTAAAGTTTCTTTAAAGAAACCATGGGCACCTATATTAAGAACTTTAGATACTGTGTCTATAGAAATAGAGAGAGGATGGAATGAGGCATATCTTTCATATGGATCTAATATAGGAGATAAAAAATATTACATAGAAGAAGCTTTAAATGAAATAAATAAGGCTTATCATACTGAAATTATAAAAAAATCTAATTTAATTGAGACAGAACCATGGGGATATACTGAGCAGGATGAATTCTTAAATGGTGCTTGTAAAATAAAAACTCTTTTAAGTCCTAAGGAATTAATGAAGTTTTTATTAGAGATAGAACAGAAGCTTAAAAGGGAAAGAAATATTAAATGGGGTCCTAGAACAATAGATTTAGATGTAATATTTTTTAATGATTTAATAAGTGAAGATAAAGAAATCATACTTCCACACCCAAGAATGCATGAAAGAAGTTTTGTTTTAGAGCCATTAAATGAAATTGCTCCTTATAAGATTCATCCATTATATAAAAAACGTGTATTTGAACTTTTAGAGGACTTAAATAAAAACAAATAAGCCTTAAGTAAAGTTTATGCTTAAAATAGAATTTTATATTAATAAAGATATAGGATTTAGTAGTAATTTATACTAAATATCCTATATCTTTTTTTATTGCTTTTTATTAAATACATACTGGCAGAATGGTTCCAATTTAAAGGAATTAGGAATATCTTTTAAATTTAAGAAATCCTTACCTACATTACTATCCCAAGGATAAAGAGTTATTAAATCATCTCCATAAATATCTATTACATACTTTTCACTATTTAAATCAATAAAAATTTTATATAAAGGTTTACTAGGTAAGGATTCCTCATTTATAAAATTAGAATCTTTTAAGCTTTTTAATAAGTCATCAATAATTCTTGTATCTTCATTATCCACAACAACTTCACTATAAATATTCATATCTAATAATCTAATTTTTATATTATCCTTAGAAACTAGTTCACTTAATTTTTTAGTGTGATAGTTTAAAGAAGGTTTCTCCTTAGAAGTAATATTAATTTTAGAACATGAAATTAAAAGAAAAGAAAAACATAGGGTTATTAAAAATACTTTAGTAATTTTTTTCATCAAATTTATCACCTCCTTAAGTTTAATTTATGAAAATTATGTTTTTAGTAGAACTTTTTTAAGAAAATGAATAATATATATTACAATTGTCCTTGTAATTAAGGAGGTGATTTATAATGAAATATTCATTAGATATAAATGACGCCTATTTAAGAAAAGTGTTAATAAAAAAATTAAAGGAAGATGAAAATATTACTATAGATTGTTTTAATGAAGAATGTTGCTTAGGAGAAAGTTTTTTTAAAAAAGTGCTATTATCTAATAATACAAAGGCAGATATATTTATAAGAATAACTAAGAGTATAGGAGAAGATAAGAGATTAGAAATATTAGGTGATGACCAAATTCTTAGACGAGTTGTATCTTTAAATTTAGAAGATATAGTTGAATATACAGGTCTTTCACAGATAAGTATTAAAAGTGGTAATGGGTTATATTTAGTAAAAAAATTAGACTCTTTATGCTTAATTATAAATATAAGTGACACTAAAATAGAAAGTATAAATAAAGAAAAATTAGCAGATGCACTATATAAAATAATTAAAGAAGTAAGCTAATTAAATTTCTTTGGTTAGAAATTTAATTAGCCATATTTTGATTTATTCTCTGTTTTAAGTTAATATTAGTTTGAATATATGTACTTAAAAATAAACAGTGGTTTAAATATAGTCTTATTTTAAAGAAGTTGTATCAAGATTTAAACATAGAGTTTATAGTTTTTTGATATAACTTCTTTTAATTTATAGATTTCTCTAGAAAATTTTTTATTATTATACTAATGACCAATTATAATTGGTGATTTAAGGAAAAAATTAGTAGTAATAAATATTATTATGTTAAGCATTTTTTAATTGATAAGATATATAAATAATATTTAAAGGTTATTATGCATATAAATCAATGAGTAGCAATATTTATGGGGGAAGTTATGGATATTATAGGTAGTATAAACACAAGATTTATAAGCAAAAATGAAAAAAGTAAAAAAGAAATTTTTGATAAAATAGATAACATAGTAAAAAATGGAGGGAATATAATTAGGATGAATTTATCTCATGGCAAGCATAGAGATGTAGAATGTTGTATAGATTACATAAGAAGCAATCATAAGGATGTAAAAGTGCTTTTAGACTTGCAGGGAAATAAGGTTAGGGTAGCTAATAATATATATGGAACATTTAAAGTTAATACAGGTGATTTAGTTTATTTTTGTTCAGAGGAAACTTATGGAATTTATCTTGAAAATATTTCTGAAAATAAGCTTATACCTTTAAATATAAAAAATAAGTTTATATATAACAATAGCTTTAAAAAGATATATATGAAAGATGCTACTATGGAATTCATAGTAATAAGTAATAATAATGGATTAATAAAGACTAAGGTTAAAATAGGTGGTGTAGTTAGAAAAGAAAAAGGGTGTAATCTTCCAAATTTAGATAGAAAAAATTGGGGAGTAAGCGAAAAGGATTTAGAAGATATTAAATTTGCTATAGATAATAACGTAGATATTATAGATTATTCTTATTGTTCTTATATGGAAGAATGTAGAGAGTTTAAGAATATTGTCTTTAGAAACTTAAAGTCAAATCAAGTTATTCCTAAGTTATGGGGAAAAATCGAAACTAATGAAGGAATAAATAATATTAAAGATGTAGCTAATGAATTAGATGGAATAGTTATAGCAAGGGGAGATTTAACAGCAGAAATTGGAATATTAAATGTTCCTATAGTGCAAGAAAAAATATTACATGCTTTAAAAAATGAGAATAAATCAGTAATAGTGGCTACAAATTTACTTTCATCTATTAGAAATAAACAAAATAAGCCTACAATAAATGAATTAAGTGATATATATCATTTTATTAGGTGGGGTGTTACAGGGTTTATGCTTACAGGAGAAACTAGTACTGGAGAAAATGAAGGGTATGTTGTTACGAATTTAAAAAATAGCATAAAGTATTATGAAAGGGTATTATCAAAAATCAAAAAAAGATCAAAGAGAGTCTAAAAAGACTTTCTTTGATCTTCTTTGTTTTTGATAAATCTATATGATTTTATCACTATTAAGAAGCTTAAATATCCTAGCAAAATACCTGTTAATACATCACTTGGATAGTGAACTAGTAGATATAGTCTAGAAAAAGCTATTAAAGAAGCTAGTGAATAAATATATACCTTTATATTTTTAAAATAATAAGATAACATAAATGCCGCTGCAAATGACGCAGATGTATGACCAGATGGCATAGAATAACTACTTGGTTTATGTATAATTATATGCAAATTTTCATATGTCACAAAAGGTCTAGGTCTTTCTATAATATGTTTAAGAATTCCCTCACCAAGTATAGTATTAACAATTAAAACAGCTAAAGTTAATAATCCAATTTTTCTATATTTCTTTGATATTATAAGTAAAATACTTATAGCAATCCATATAAATCCTAAATTACCTAAGGAAGTAAAAAAAATCATTATTGGATTAAGAAACTTATTTTGTATGTTATTTTGTATAAAATAAAGTATATTGATATCTATATTTTGAATAAAATTCATCTTAATACCTCCTGCAAGTAGTAAGTATATTTTATTACTAAATTTTTAATAAGTCTACTGTAAGTTTATAAAAAAATGAATATCATATACAAAATATAATGTAGATGTAATAAAAAAGGAGGTCTAATGTTGAGAAAATTAGAAAAATCTCTTTTAATTATTATAAGTGCATTACTTATGATATTTCTAATAATATTTAATATAATTAAAAATGGCAATTATGTAAAACCTTTTAAAAATGAAAATATAGAGCTAGTTTGGTAAACTATTGGAATAGAACCTGATGATATGGATAAGGTTGAAAGTGAAATAAATACTTATTTAACTAAAAAGATAAATGTAACTATTGATATTAGATTTATAGATTATGCTGATTTTACAAAGGTAATTGGTAGTAAAACTAAGGAAGAAGAAAATTTTGATCTTGTATTTACATCTTCTTGGGCTAATGAATATTTTCCTAATGTGAGAGAAGGTAATTTTATTAATTTAAATAATTTAATCAAAGAGTATGGAAAAGATGTTTATAAAGCTATTGATAAAAAGTTTTGGGAAGGAGCAGAAGTAGATGGTGCTATATATGCTGTTCCAAATCAAAAAGAGATAGTTAATATGCCTATGTGGGTGTTTTCTAAAAAATATTTAGATAAATACAATATTCCATATAAGAATATAAGAACTTTAGAACATTTAGAGCCATGGTTAAAATTAATTAAAGAAAATGAAGAAGAGGTAATACCATTTTATTTTGATGATGGTTATTCAGTTCCTATGATATGGGATCAATTATGTCCTGCTTTAGGAGTGAATTTAGAAAGCCATAACTTTGATGTAGTAAATATATTTAAAACTAAAGAGATGGTTAATAGTTTAAAGACTATGAGAAGGTATAAGGAACTTGGATATACAAATACTAAGATTGAAAATAATTGAAAATACTGGTGATTTTTCTACTGAAAAATTTGTAACTAAAGCAGATGGTCAGCTTTATGCTGAAAAATTATGGTCTATTAAAAGGGGAGGAGAGGTTGTTATTATACCAATTTTAGAAAGTTATAGTACAAATGGATCAGTTAACGGTTCTATGATTGCTATATCAAAAAATTCAAAAAATCCTGAAAAAGCTATGGAATTTCTAAATATTTTAAATACAGATAGATATTTAAGAAACCTTATTAATTATGGAATTGAAGGAGTTCACTATGAAAAGATTTCAAATAATAAAATTAGGCTTTTAGAAGAATCGAAAAATTATATGGTTGATTATTATACTTTAGGTAATTTATTTATAAAATATTTATTAGAAGATGAGCCAGAAAATAAATGGGAAAGATTTAAAGAGATTAATAATATATCAAATGTATCACAAGCTTTAGGTTTTAAATTTGATTCCAGTAAGGTTAGTGTTGAATTTGATTCTTTATATGCTGTTTTTGAAGAATTTACAAGAAGTTTATATACTGGATTAGTTGATACAGAGGAATATGTTTCAAAACTTATTAACAAACTTGAAAGTGTTGGAATAGACAAGGTTAAGGAAGAATTAGAAAGACAATTAAATGATTGGAAAATAAAAAAGCAGACTTCTTAGTCTGTTGTTTTATTTAAAGATATTACTTGAATATTATCTATGAATTGTAATTGTTCTAGTTTCTATCATAGGCTCAAGTATTTTTATTAATTCATTTATTTTTTCTTTGTTTTCAATAACTTCTATTTAATCATATGTTATTAAAGAAAGAATAAAAAATATTCAAAATATAACACTTATATTACAAATATTTCAAACTTTTTAAAATTATTAAAAAGTTAACAAAATATATAAATAAATATTATGATATTAAAAACTCTTGAAAGTTAGTGAAATAGCCTTTTAAAGACATAAATATATGATATTTTTACAATATTGACTTTTTTACTTTTATGTTATAAATTAACTATAGAAACTTTAATTTACTTAAAGCTTTTCAAACAGAAAATAAAAAATATGTGATTATCATATGGATTTTAATTTTTTTAATAAAACATATAATCATTGTAAACGTTTGTTTAAACTTTAAAATTAAGGGGTCTAAATGGTGTAAAAATAGTAATATGAGGGGGAAAAAAAATGCTTAAACACAAAAAATTACTAGCATTAATTCTAGGAGGAGTAATGACTACATCTGTAATGCTTACAGGATGTGGATCAAGTGACAAAAAAGCAGAGGGCGGAGCAGCTAGTGAGGAGTCAGTTAACTTAGTATGGTATGTTATAGGTAAACCTCAAACAGATGGAGAATTAGTAGAAGAGGAAGTAAATAAATATATAAAAGATAAAATAAATGCTACTGTAGACATAAAACATATTGACTTTGGTGATTACAGTCAAAAAATGAATGTAATAGCTAACTCAGGAGAAGAATATGATTTAGCATTTACATGTTCATGGGCTTTCCCATATTTAGAAAATGCTAGAAAAGGTGCTTTTCTTGAATTAAATGATTTATTAGATAAACAAGGATCAGACATTAAAGGGGTTATAGATGAAAGGCTTTGGAAGGGTGCTGAAGTTGATGGAAAAGTATATGCAGTTCCAAACCAAAAAGAAATAGCAGGAGCACCTATGTGGGTATTTGATAAGGAGTTTGTTGAAAAATACAATATTCCATATCAAGATTTACACTCAGTAGAAGATTTAGAACCATGGTTACAAATCATAAAAGAAAAGGAACCAGATTTTATACCATTCTACACTCAAGGGGATTCAATTCCATTAGAATTTGATGAAATAATGAAACCTCTAGGAGTATTCTTTAATGATGATACTTTGACTGTACAAAATATGTATGAGACAGATGAAATGAAGGCTATGATGACTAAATTAAGAGAATACTACGAAAAAGGATATATAAATCAAGATGCAGCAGTTAGTAATATGAAAAATGAAGTTAAGAGATTTATGTGGAAAGCTGATGGACAACCATATGCAGAAAATGGATGGGGGCAAGCTTTAGGTAGAGAGGTTGTAACATCATCAATAATTCCTCCATATGTTACAAATAACTCAACAACTGGAGCTATGACTGCTATATCAGCAACATCTAAGCATCCAGAAAAAGCTATGGAGCTTATAAATTTAGTAAATACTGATTCTAAATTAAGAAATCTATTAATGTTTGGAATAGAGGGAACTCACTATGAAAAAGTTAGTGATAATCAAATAAAGAGAGATCCTAATGGACCATATAGTGTTACAAGTTGGGCTTACGGAAACTTGTTTAATACTTATGTTTTAGACAGTGACCCAGCAGATAAATGGGATGCTTTTGAAGAGTTCAATCAAGGTGCAAAAACTTCAAAAATATTAGGATTTAAGTTTAATACAGAGTCAGTTACAACTCAAATATCAGCAGTTAATAACGTACTACAAGAGTTTGAAAGATCTTTATACTCAGGTTCAGTAGATCCAGTAAAAGGATTAGAAGATTTAAATAAAAAATTAGCTTCATCTGGATTAGATGATATAAAAACTGAAATGCAAGAACAATTAGATGAATGGAAATCTGCTAATAAATAATAAATTTTAATAAAAAAAGAGTGGTTTAAAACCACTCTTTTTTTAGTTTTTAAGTATTTAGATCTATTTTAATTAAAATAAATACTAATCTAGAACAAAGTAAAATATTAAAAATAATTAAGAAAATGCTTAATTAAATATTGAAATTCTATAAAAATAGGAGTAAAATTTAATTAAGGAAATGCTTAATTAAAAAAATAAGGAGTGGCTTATGGAAGATAAAATAAAAATATTTAAAGCCCTAGGAGATGAAACTAGAATAAATATACTACATCTCATAAATAAAAAATCTATGTGCGCAAAGGGAATAGCTAGAGAACTTAGCATTTCAGAATCTGCTGTTTCTCAACAAATAAAAGTATTGAAAGAGTCAAACCTTGTAATTGGATATAAAATAGGTTATCACATTGTTTATGATTTAAATATAGAGCAGTTAGAAAGTATTAATATCTTAATTAATTATATCGTAAATGATGATAATAATATAAAAACAAAAGAAAATAATTATGAAAAATGTAATAAAATATGTAAATATGCTAAATGCATAAATAATAAAAATTTGAAGGAGGAAAATATAATGAGAATTTGTTTCCCAGTTAAAAATAATGAAGGAGTTAAAAGCATACCATATGGTCATTTTGGCACTGCTCCAATTTTTGTAATATGCGATTTAGAAAAAGATGAAGTAACTACTGTAGGAAATGGTGACTTAGGTCATGAACATGGCAAATGTCAACCAATAAAAGCTTTATCAGGTGAAGTTGTAGATGCTGTAGTTGTTGGTGGTATTGGTGCTGGCGCTATAAATAAATTAAATTCTATGGGAATTAAAGTTTACAAAGCTATAGATGGGGATATAGAAGCTAATTTAGAAGCATTAAAAAAAGGTGAATTAAAAGAGTTTTCAAGCATGCACACATGCAATCATCATGGATGTAGTCATTAATAAGTAAAAAGGGAGCTCTTTGATTGATATGGTCCTCTTTAAGTAGACACTATAAATAAACAAAATCTACTTAAGGGGGAATTATGTATGCCTGTTGCCATGATGGCCATACAGCTATTGGTCTTGGGGTTGCAGAATACAGGAAAGTATTCTAATGCTTGAGTTGCACCTGAAAAAAGGCATAATGATTTACTTTCTTCATCTACAGCGGTATTAAGCTTAGAAGAAGATTTGTTTCCAGCAATAAATTTATATTTAAGATTAATAATGAATTTTGTAAATAAAAAAATAGTAAAATTATTTAAAGATGAATTATATTTAATAATTATTCTATGTATATATAATAATAGGTAACCTTTACTAGGGTTACCTATTATTTATAGAGTAGATAATAAATCATCTATAATCATATTTCCACCTAATTTGTAATCATATGTAGAATTAGTATTTAATGACTTTAAGAAACTCCAAGAAGCATTCCAAAGTTTAACTATAAAAAGGTAATTTTCTAATTTTTCCATTAATTCATAAGAATAGTATCCAAAATAACTTTTTATTAAAAAATATCTCTTTTTCTCATCAAGCATCCATGATATAGTAGCTAAATCAAAAAATATATCACACATAGCAGAAAATTCAAAATCAATAAAAAGGACATTTTTATTATAATATAGTACATTTGAAGAATTTAAATCGTTATGACAAAGGCCTAGATTCATATTTTTGCTTAATTTTTCTTCAAGAATATTTAGCTTATTTAAGATTAAATCAATGTTCTCATGAAAATTAAAGTTTTTAGATTTTAAAATATCAAAATTTTTTCTTATATGTTCAAAAGGGTTAAAAATATGTTCACATTTAAGAATATGTAGTTTTTTCAAATTAATTGAAAGTTTTTCAAGGAATTCTAAAGATGTAAATGTACTCATATTTATCTTTGAATCTTCTAAAAATTTGCTTATTAGTATTCCATTATCCCTATTATGATATATAATAGGGGGAGATAGCTTGTTCAAATTAGCAAATATTAAAACAAAATTTTCCTCTGAAAAATTATTTTTATTATCTTTACTAGGTATTCTTAAAACATATTTATTATTTTCACACTCTAATAAATAATTTGAGTTATTAAGACCGCCTAGTTTGGTTATCTTATGATTTTTCATTTTGTTAGTCATCTTAATCTCCTTATATTCTAATGAAAATATTATATCAAAAAATAAGAAGGGATGGAAAAGGATAATGTTAAATGAGGTGTTAAAAGGAATACAAGGTTTAGATAATAACATGATTGTAAAAGCTAAAAATAGAGTGGATTCTTTAGCTAAACCTTTAGGAAGTTTAGGAAAGTTAGAAGATATAGCCATAAGGTTATCTGGAATAACTGGAAATATGTTTAATAATATTGATAAAAAGTGTGTGATTATAATGTCTTCTGACAATGGAGTTGAAGAAGAAGGCGTAGCATCAGCACCTCAATGTGTAACTTTACTTCAAACAAAAAACTTTATAAAAGGTACTACTGGAGTGGCTACATTGGCAAAAGCTAATGGAACAGATTTAATGGTTTTTGATGTAGGAATTAATTCAGATGAAATCGTAGAAGGAGTTATAAATAGAAAGATATCAAAGGGAACTAAAAATATTTATAAGGAACCAGCTATGACTTATGATGAAGCTAAAAAATCCTTAGAAATTGGAATAGAAGCTGTAAAAATAGCTAATGAAAAAGGATATAAAATACTTGGAGTAGGTGAAATGGGAATAGGAAATACAACGACTTCATCAGCAGTATTAAAAGCTCTTATTGGATGTGAAACTTCCAAAGTAGTAGGAAAAGGTGGAGGAATAAATAATGCTTCTTTCGAAAAGAAAAAAAGAATTGTAGAAGAAGTGGTTAAAAAACATAATATTAATTTTGATGATCCCATTGATATTATTTCAAAGGTTGGAGGATATGACATTGGAGCTATGACAGGAGTATTTTTAGGTTCTGCTTTTTATAGAATTCCTGTAGTAATAGATGGATTTATATCTGTTGTGGCGGCTCTTTTAGCTAATAGGTTAAATCCTTTAGTTAAAGAGTTTTGTTTTACTTCCCATAAATCACAAGAAATAGGATATGAGTTAGCTATAAAAGAGTTAGATTTAGACCCTATGTTAGATTTAAATATGAGGTTAGGAGAAGGAAGTGGATGCCCAATAGCTTTCTCAGTAATTGATTTTGCAACAGCTATGATGAATAATATGGCAACTTTTGAAGAAGGAAATATAGATAATAGCTATTTAGAAGATGTAAAGGATGAAGAATGTTATATTGTTCTTTAAAGTCTTAAAAACGTTTTAAAAATATTATAGGAGTTAATTTAATTAGTTATGATAGTTTTAATTATTGGAGGAGCTAAGAGTAGCAAATCTTCTTATGCTGAATTTTATAGTAGTAATTTTTCAAAAAAAGGAAAAGGGAAGCTTTATTACTTGGCTACTATGAATCCTTATGATTTAGAGGATTTAAAGAGAATAGAAAATCATTTAAAGAATAGAGAAAAATATAATTTTAAAACTATTGAAAAACATAGAAATTTAAATGAGATATTTGATGAATTTTCTAAGGAAGATACTGTTTTACTAGACAGTTTAACATCTTTAGTTACTAATGAGATGTTTGTGGGAAAAGAATTTAATGAAAGTGTAAATAGTAATATTTTAAGGGATATAAAGAGTCTAGGAACTAAGGTTTCTAATTTAGTAATAGTTTCTGATTATGTTTTTAGTGATGGAATTAAATATGATTCTTATACAGAGTCTTTTAAAAGAGAGTTAGGTAAAATAAACTGTGAATTAGCTTCCTTCTCAGATGTTGTTATAGAAGCTTCCTTTGGAAACTTAATATTTCACAAAGGAGAGGAGATTTTAAGAGATGAAAATTTTTTATAAGGCCATAAATATGACTTTAAGCATGTTTACAGTTATTCCATTGCCTAAATATGAATGGGATGACAAGGCTGCAAAACATATAATGAAACTTTATCCATTTATAGGGTTAATTATAGGAACACTTTGGTATCTAAGTTTTTTTATATTAAATAAGCTAAATGTATCAATTATGCTTATGGCAGTTCTTATTTTAATAGTGCCATATATTTTAACTGGCTTCTTACATTTAGATGGATTTATGGATGTTTCTGATGCGATTCTTTCTAGAAGAGATAGGGAAACAAAGCTTAGAATTTTAAAGGATTCTACAGTTGGAGCTTTTTCGGTTATTTCTGTAGTTTTATTAATATTAGTAGAATTTGCTGGAATGTTTACTGTTTTAAATAAAAATTTAGATATGAGAATATTAATATTCATACCAATAGTATCAAGGGCAATAAATGGATACTTTATTGTAAGTCAAGAGATGCTTGGACAAAGTTCCCTAGCAAAATTCTTTAAAGAAGGAACTGGAAAAGTAGATGAAATAATTTTAATAGGAATATATGTATTAGTTGCATTATTAACGTTTTTGACATTAGGAATAAATTATTTAATAGCTATTTTATCAATGGGAGTTATTTCTCTTATTTTGCTTTTAAAAGTAAAAAAAGAATTAGGAGGAATAAATGGAGATGTTGCAGGGTATATTCTTGTTCTTATGGAGTTTACAGGAATTTTAGTTTTAGGAATTATTTAAGGAGGAGAAGCTTTTGAAACTTTTATTTGGCGGTGCCTATAATGGAAAGCTAAAGTATGTAAGAGAAAAGTTAGGCATAAATGAAGAGGAAATATTTTATTGCAAAGAAGATTCTATAGATTTTTCTAAAAAAGTTATTAGTGGCATAGATAGATTAATTTATTTCAATGCTTTACAAGGAAAAGAGTCTTTAAATTTTTTTAAAGAAAAAAAAGAATTATTTAAAGATAAAATTTTAATTTGTGATGAAATATCTTCAGGAATAGTTCCTTTAAAGAAAGAGGAAAGATTATGGAGAGAAGAGACTGGAAAAGTTCTTCAGTTTTTATCAAATGAAAGTGAAGATGTTTATAGAATATTTTTGGGAATACCAACAAGATTAAAGGGTGAATAATAAGATGATAATTTATTTAATTAGACATGGGAAAACTTATTGTAATGAGAATAAACTTTATTGTGGAATAAGTGATGTGCCTTTAAGTGAGGAAGGAAAAAAGGAATTAGAGGAAAAAAGAAAGAGTGTGAGTTTGCCAATATGTAAGATGAATTTTACAAGTGGAGCAAAAAGAGCTAATGAAACATTTAATATTTTATATCCAAATAAGAAGTATGAAGTAATAAAGGAATTTGGTGAGTATAATTTTGGATATTTTGAACTAAAGTCTTATGAAATGCTAAAGGAAGACAAGGAATATTTAGACTGGATATTAGATCAAAGCAAGGAAGTTTCCTGTCCTAATGGTGAGTCAAGGATTGATTTTGAAAAAAGAATGAAAAAAGCATTCTTAAAATTACTTCTAACGCTTAAGGAAGAGGGAGAAGAAGAAGCCTTAATAGTATGTCATGGAGGGAGCATAGCTTGTATTTTAGAACTTTTTGAAAAGGATGGATTAGACTTCTATACTTATCAACCTAAGTGTGGAGGAGGATATAAGTTAAAAGTTGAACAAGATATAGATAATTTTAAAAGAGATTTTTCAAGTCTAAACTTTGAAAAAGACATAACAAATAATTTAAAACTAGAAATAATAGAAAGGTTTTAGAAATGATAAAAATTATAATAGGATATGTTTTAGATCTAATAATAGGAGATCCTAATAATCCATATCATCCTATTAGATATATAGGAAAACTAGCATCTAATATGGAAAAGCTTTGGAGAAAGGTTTTCAAGAAAAATCTTAAGATGGCAGGATTTTTTGCTTGGATTTTTATAGTTTTTATAACTTTTTTTGTAGCTTTAGGAATTGTACATATTGCTAATAAGATTAATCCTGTTTTAGGAACCGTAGTATCTGGAATACTTATTTATTTTTGTATTTCTGCTAAGGGACTTAAAGTTGAAGGCCTTAAAGTAATTAAGATTTTAAAAGAAGGAGATATTGTTAAGGCTAGAAAACAATTATCTTATATTGTAGGAAGAGATACTGAAAATTTAGATGAAGAAGATATAGTTAGAGCTGTAGTTGAAACTGTAGCAGAAAATATGTCAGATGGTATTATAGCACCTTTATTTTTTGCAGGAATTGGGGGAGCACCTTTAGCTTTTTTATATAAAGCAGTAAATACATGTGATTCAATGTTTGGGTATAAAAATGATAAATATAAGGAGTTTGGATTTTTCTCAGCTAAGCTTGATGATGTATTTAATTATATTCCAGCTAGATTAACAGCTTATCTTATAGTAATTTCTTCTTTTATTTTAAGACTTAATTTCAAAAATAGTTTTAAAATATACAAAAGAGATAGATATAATCATTCAAGTCCTAATAGTGCTCATCCAGAAGCAGCTGTTTCTGGAGCTTTAGGAATAAGACTTGGAGGAGCAAATTATTATTTTGGAAAGCTTGTAGAAAAACCAACTATAGGAGAGGCAAAAAAGAAAATAGAAATTTCAGATGTTTATAATACTAATAAGATATTGGGAATGGTTTCTTTTTTAGGAATGTTAGTAGCACTTATTATTAGATTTATTTTAGAGGTGATTATATGAATTTAGGACATGGTGGTAATGTAGAAGAAATTAAGAGAATTTATGGATTAGAAGAAAATGAAATTATTGATTTTTCAGCTAACATAAATCCACTAGGAATCTCTGAAAGAGTAAAAGAGGCCATGTTTAAAGGAATAAATTCTATAGAGAGGTATCCAGATATAACTTACTATGAACTTAAAAAAGAGATTTCAGATTTTGAAAAAGTAGTTTTAGAAAATATAGTTCTAGGAAATGGTGCTGCAGAGGTTATTTTTAATGTAGTAAGAGGAATAAAGCCTAAAAAGGCTCTTATAGTAGCACCAACATTTTCAGAATATGAGGATGCTTTAAATTCTGTAGAGTGTGAAGTTAATCATTATATATTAAAAGATAACTATTCAGTAGATAATGGATTTTTAGAAGAAATTAAAGAAGAGTTAGATATTATATTTTTATGTAATCCAAATAATCCTACAGGTGCTTTAATAGAAAAAGATTTTTCGTTAAAAGTATTAGAAAAAGCAAAAAAAATGAATGTTATAGTTGTTTTTGATGAATCTTTCTTAGACTTTGTTCAAGATAATTATAGATACTCTCTTATTCAAGAACTTGATAATTTTTATAATTTAATTGTAGTAAAATCTTTAACTAAACTATTTGCATTTCCAGGAATAAGATTAGGATATGGATTAAGTTCTAACCCTAATATTGTAGAAAAAATAAATTCAGTAGCAACTCCTTGGAGTGTAAACACAGTAGCAGATTATGCAGGAAGAGAAGCTTTAAAAGATGTTGAATATGTTAAAAACAGCGTGGCTTACATAAAAAAGGAAAATGAATTTTTATATGATGGTCTAGAAAAGTTTAAAGATATCACCACTTTCGAAGGAGCAGTAAATTTTATATTTTTTAAATTGAATAAAAATATAGATTTAAGAGAAGAATTAATTATAAGAGGTATAATAATAAGAAGTTGTAGTAATTATATTGGTTTAGATAAGAACTTCTATAGAGTGGCAGTTAGAACAAGGGAAGAAAATAAAAAGCTTTTAGAAGAGCTTTCAAATGTTTTAAATTAAGTTTTATATTATTACTTTTATTATTAATATCTTTTATAGTAAACTAAGATGTTTGACAATAGCAAAATATAATAATATAATCAAGTTGATTAACTAATAATTGGTGTGATTTTCACTTAATAGGGAATGAAGTTAAAATCTTCAACTATCTCAGTAACCGTGAAGCAGACAAAATCTCAATATGTCACTGCATTTTTGTGTGGGAAGACGAGATGAAGGAAGAAGCAAAGTCGGGATACCTGCCTTTTATTTAAGTACTATTATCTTCTGAGGGTAGGATAGTAGGGTGAGTACGCTTTAAATATGCTTAACATACCTTCTTAAAATGGTATGTTTTTTTATTTTTACGTATTAATCTAAGCCTCAAAGATTTAAGTTGTTAAGTTTTATGAAAGAGGAATTTGATTATTGATGATGGTTTAAGAATGTTCAGATTTGCTTTTATAGATTGTAAGGGATGCTTAGCAATATTAAAGATATATTAAAATCATTAAATAAAATCAAATAGGAATCCTTCATATAACTTAAGAATTTGTAAAGTTGAAAATGGAGGAAAAATATGAGAAACTTAAAAAAAATAATTTTTTTAGTAATGATAACCATGATGGCATTACTTGTGTTTACTGGATGCGTAAGCAAAACAGTAACAATGAAGGATATGGAAGGAACTGAATTTACAGTACCTAAAAAAATTGAAAGAATAGTATCAACGGCTCCATCTAATACAGAGATATTAGTAGGTTTAGGTTTAGGTGATAAAATAGTTGGGGTTGATAAATATTCGGCAGATGTAAAAGGATTAAATCCTGATATTGAGAAATTTGACTTTAGAAATCCTGATGCAGAGGCTATAATAGCTCTTAAGCCAGATATAATAATAGCTTCAGGACATAATAGAGAAGGAAAAGAAGATCCATTTAAGGTTTTAAAGGATGCTGGAATACCTGTAGTTTATATTCCAACTAGTGAGAGTATAGATGGAATATACAAAGATATCAATTTCTTAGCTAAGTTAACTGGAACAGAAGCTGAAGGAAATAAAATGGTTGATTCAATGAAGAGTGAAGTAGATAAAATAAAAGCTATAGGTGAAACTATAAAAGATAAAAAAACTGTTTACTTTGAAATTGGGTCAAATTCAAAACTTTATAGTTTTGGAAATGATACTTTCTTAAATAACTTACTAAATATAGTTGGAGCAGAAAATGTATTTTCTAAGGAAAAAGGATGGATTTCTCCAAGTGAAGAGGCTGTCATAAAGGCGAATCCAGATGTGATTTTAACAAATGAAAGCTATATTCAAAATATTACAGATTTAATTGCTAAACGTCCAGGATGGAGTACAATAACTGCTGTTAAGGATAATAAAATATTCTTAGTAGATAAGAATGCATCATCACGTGGAAGTCAATACGTGATAAATGCATTGAAACAAATTGCAAAGGATATTTATCCAGAACAATATGCAGGAATCTAAAAAGAAAAAACTACTAATAATACTATCAATTCCATTAGTATTATTAGTACTTTGTATTGGAACTTCCATTGGAAGTTCCAATATTAATATATGGGATATTATTTCTATAGTTGGGAATAAAATTTTTGGTTTTTCCATTAGAGATAGTATAAAACCAGAGGACGTAGCAATTATTTGGGTAATTAGATTACCTAGGGTATTATTAGCTTTTGGAGTTGGAGCATCTCTTGCCGTTAGTGGAGCTGTAATTCAATCAATATTAAAAAATCCATTAGCATCACCATATACTTTAGGAGTTTCATCAGGAGCTTCCTTAGGTGTTGGAATATACATAGTTCTTGGAATTTCAATACCTATAATAGGAAATTTAGCTATGCCTATTATAGGATTTTTATGTGGTGTTTTAACGGTTTTTGCTGTTATTATATTTTCAAATAAGGTTGATAGAGGACTTTCAAATACTACTGTAATATTAGCAGGTATGGTATTATCGCTTTTTAATAGTGCTATGTTAACTACTATAACAGCCTTATGTAGCGAAGATATAAAGGCAATTACAATGTGGCAAATGGGATCATTTGCTATGAAAAGTTGGTCATATGTTTTTGCCGGAGTTCCATTTTTCATAATTGGAATTTTTATGGTTATAAGATATACAAAAGAAATGGATATCTTAAGTTTTGGAGAAGAAGGTGCAAAGGCAATAGGAGTTGAAACTAAAAAGGTTAAAAAGACATTACTTGTTTCGGTAGCTATTTTAACTGGAAGTGCCGTAGCATTAAGTGGTGTTATAGGCTTTATAGATCTTATAACACCTCACATAGTTAGAAAAATATTTGGATCTAATCATAAGATAGTAATCCCAATGTGTATTATACTTGGAGGAACCATGATGGTATTAACAGATTTAGTTTCAAGAACAATAATTTCTCCATCAGAATTACCAGTTGGAGCAATTACAGCATTAATTGGAGCACCATTTTTTGCTTATCTTTATTTTGGAAAGAGAAGTAGGTGATATTTTGCTAGAAGTTAAAAATTTATGCTGTGGATATGATAGTAATGATGTTATACATAATTTATCTTTCAATATTAACAGAGGAGAAAATATATCTATAATAGGACCAAATGGATGTGGAAAATCTACAATCCTAAAAGCTTTAGCTAACTTAATAGAATATAAAGGTGAGATAAAGTTAGATGGGGTAGAAATTAAAAATATAAAAAGAAAAGATTTAGCTAAAAAAGTTGCATTAATGAGTCAAAATTCTCAAATATACTTTTCTTATACTGTATTTGAAACAGTTGCATTAGGAAGATATGCTCATATGGATGGTATTTTTTCAAATCTTAGTAAGGAAGATAGGGATATAGTCTTAAAATGTATTGAAAGTGTAGGATTATTAAATGAAAAGGATAAGTTAATAAATGAATTATCAGGAGGACAACTTCAAAGAGTTTATTTAGCAAGAGCCTTTGCTCAAGATCCTGAGATATTACTTTTAGATGAGCCAACGAATCATTTAGATTTAAAATGTCAAATCGAAATATTAGATTATATAAATAAATGGACAAAAGAAAATAATAAAACAGTTATAGGAGTTTTGCATGACTTAAATTTAGTCCATATGTTTAGTGAAGATGCAATTTTAATAAAAGAAGGTAAAATTTATAGCAGAGGTAAAGCAAGAGAATTATTAAATAGTTCTAAAATTACAGATGTATATAAAATAGATATAAGAAAATTTATGCTAGAAGCATTAGAAAAATGGAAGTAGGTGGACAATATGAAAAAAAAGTTTGTTGTATCATATAGTTGTGGAAAGGATAGTACATTATCATTATACAGAATGATAAAGGCTGGACATACTCCAGTAGCTTTATTAGTTACTGTTGATAAAAAAGTTTTAAGAAGTTGGTTCCATGGAATACCAGATAAATTATTAAAAGACGTATCAAATTCTTTAGGTATACCTCTAGTTGCTGTTGCAAGTAATGGAAAAGAAAACTATGGTGAAACATTTGTTGAGGCTTTAAAGAAAATTAAAGAGGAAATGGGCGCAGAAGCTTGTGTATTTGGAGATATTGATTTAATGGCTCATAGAACTTGGTGTGAAGATAAGTGTGAAAAAGCAGGGCTTGAAGCTATTTTCCCACTTTGGGAAGAAGATAGAGAAGCTATAACTTATGAGTTTATAGATAGTGGATTCAAAACTGTAATTAAAAATGTAAAATTAAGCATTTTAGGTGAAGAATTCTTAGGTGAAGTTTTAACTAAGGATGTAGTTGAAAGATTAAAAGCAGCTGGTTCAGATGCTTGTGGAGAAAATGGAGAATATCACACATTTGTTTTTGATGGACCTTTATTTAAAGAAAGAATAAATTTTGAAACTGGAGATAATATATTAACAGAAACTCATGGATTCTTAGATATTAAGTAGGTGTGTTTTATGAAGTATAGAGGTATAATGCTACTTGGAACAGCATCTTCTGTAGGAAAAAGTACTGTTGCAGCGGCCTTTTGTAGATATTTTAAGAAAAAAGGATATAGCGTTGCTCCTTATAAAGCTTTGAATATATCATTAAATTCCTTTGTAACAAAGGAGGGGGATGAAATAGGACGAGCTCAAGTGGTTCAAGCTGAAGCCTGTGAAATTGATCCTAAGGAATATATGAACCCTATATTAATGAAACCTAGTGCAGGATTTAAAACTCAGGTAATAGTTAGAGGTAGAGTTCATTGCACTATGAATGCTTATAAATATAAGGAGTTAAACAAATACCTTAAGGAAAAAGCAAAGGAAGCTTATGATGACATTTCAAATGATTATGATTTAATAGTTTTAGAAGGGTCAGGGAGCTGTGCTGAAATAAACTTAAGGGAAACTGATATAGCAAATATGCATACTGCTAAAATGGCAGATGCTGATGTTATTTTAGTTGCTGATATAAACAGAGGAGGAGTTTTTGCT
Organism: Clostridium sp.; assembly: GCF_029258205.1. GTDB lineage: Bacteria > Bacillota > Clostridia > Clostridiales > Clostridiaceae > Sarcina. The sequence goes on along the minus strand of NZ_JARHZJ010000042.1, from coordinate 1,317 downwards.
TCTATTGTTGGTACTATAATGCTTTTAACTGAAGAAGAGAGAAAAAGAGTTAAAGGAGTTATAATAAATAAATTTAGGGGGAAAAGAGAGTTTTTTGAACCTGCAATGAGACAAATAGAAGAGATAATAAATATACCTGTTTTAGGAGTTATGCCTTATTTTGATTTAGATATAGAAGAAGAAGACAGTGCTTCTATTAAATTAAGAAAATGTAATGGCAAAGGAATAGATATAGCAATAGTTAGATTACCTCATATGTCAAACTTTACTGACTTTAACTCTTTAGGAAGAATAAAAGATGTAGGTATAAGATATGCCGAAAATCCTAAGGATTTAGAAAATGCAAATATGATAATAATTCCAGGAAGTAAAAATACCATAGATGATTTAATTTTTTTAAAAGAAAGTGGTTTTAAAGAGGCACTAATTAATGAAAATTCTAAAGGAAAATTGATATTTGGTATATGTGGAGGTTATCAAATATTAGGAGAAAAAATAATTGATTCTATTGGTGTTGAAGGAGACATAAGAGAAGAAGAGGGATTAGGACTTTTAAATATAGTAACATCATTTAATAAAGAAAAAACTACAAAACAGGTTGTAGCCTTTGATTTAGATGGAAATGAAGTTAGTGGATATGAAATTCACAATGGAGAAAGTATTCCTACAGTTGCAGAGAATATATGGCTAAAAGAGAAAGATGGTAATGTTCTTGGAATGAAGAACAATGACTTAAATGTTTTTGGTACTTATATTCATGGAATCTTTGATGAGGGAGACTTTGGAGAAAAGATTATAAATAAGTTAAAGAAAGAATTAAACATAGAAGAAAGCAATGAAATTAATTATAAAGATTATAAAATAAGTCAATATGATAAACTTTGTGAGCTTTTAGAAGATAATATAGACATGGCATATGTTGAGGATTTAATTAGATCTTAATTTTAAACAGCGTATTAAGTATTTATTTTAAAATGTGCCCTTTGTCAAGGACAATTTAAAAAAGGCTACGCAACCTTAAGAAGATGATTTCTGTAATTAACAGGAGTCATCTTTTTTTAGATTCCATTGAGGCCTATAATTATTATGATAATCAATATAATCTGCTATTTCTTCTTTTAACTCTTCAAAAGTTTTACAATCTTTAATGTGAACTGCTCCCTTTAAAGTAGACAGGATAAAAAAAGACTTGTTAAAATCTGCTTTAAAGAGAGTGTTTTTATGTCTAGAAAAAATAGAAATTATTCAATTGAAATAAAATTAAAGGCTGTAAAAATGTATTTAGAAGAAGGATTATCAAGTTCACAAATAGCTAAA
>NZ_JARHZJ010000088.1 GCF_029258205.1 Clostridium sp. | reverse complement strand
TCTAGAGGTCTTTGTATTCCATCGAACATTGACTCTATAAGTCCTGGTCCTAATTCTACTGAAAGTGGTTCACCAGTAGTTATAACTGGGTCCCCAGGTCCAATACCTGATGTTTCTTCATATACCTGGATTGAAGCCTTATCTCCTCTCATTTCAATGATTTCTCCAATAAGACCTTTTTCTCCAACTTTTACAACGTCATATACATTAGCTTCATCCATACCTTCAGCAACTACTAAAGGACCTGAAACCTTGATAATTTTCCCCGTTTTCAAGTTATCTACCTACTTTCTATAAAATGTTAACGCCAACTGCTTTTTCAACGTTATCTGATATTCTTTGTTTTCCTATATTTAGAGTTCCTTGATTGCTTGGAATTAATATTACAGCAGGAAGTACTTGTCTTGTATATCTCTCGATAGTTTCTTCTATATTCTTAGCTACGTGCTCTGTAACAAAGATTACTGCATAACCTGTCATTGCAAGCTTATCAATTGTTTTTCTAGCTTCTTCATCTTCAACTACAGGGAACACATCTATTCCAAGAGCTTTAAAAGCTAAAACTGAATCTTTATCACCTACAACTCCTATTTTTTTATACATATCCATCACGCAGCCTTTCTCTTATTACTTCCTTAGTAATATTGTTTAATTTACCAACCATGATAGTTCTTATTTGCTTTATTTCATTCTCTTTAACATACATATATGTTAAAACTGGCTCTAGACCTTTAGTTACTATTTTAGCTTCCTTCATTATACTCATTATGTGATTATCAATAAGCTTTTCAAATTCACTAACTGATGAAGTCTCTATATAACTAGCTATTCCTTCTCTTAGTACTTGTGAATATTCTTTACTACTTAAATTATTAGGAATATTTTCGATTGTATCTAAGTATAAACTTCTAAATTTACTTGTATCTATACTACCACCTGGCACTATAGCATCTAAAAAGAAGGTAACATTTTTATCTTGCTTTTTAGCTCTTAATAATGTTTTGACATTATTTAAATCTATAAGATTAGTAAGATATCTATCTAAAGCCTTATCTTTTATATTTTTCTTATTTGCAATTTCATGAATATTAGCATATAAGTATTGATCTGCGATTAAATCTATAAATTGAGGATCATCAGTTTCCTCAAACTTTTCAAATATTTTTCTTAAGCACTCTTCCATTTTCTTAGGAAGTCTACCAAAATCTTCTCCATTTATTGCAGATTTTAAATCATTTAATCCCACCATACCAACTGGTATTAGCATTTGGGAAAAATCTTTGTCTAAGATTTTTCCCTTAACTAACACTTTTATGTTATGATAGTCATATTTTAAGGCCATAACATCTATGATTTCTTTTAAAGGACTAGCTTCATACATAGTTTTATACAATCTAACTAACTCATTTGATAAAAGAATTTCATAATCATCTGGTCTTCTTACTTCATTCATAAATGCTGCATACTCTGTTTCTTGTAGAACTTTTAATGCACCTTCTGCAGTGTTTGCATCTATCATTCTTTCTATTTGAGCTTTATCAAGGAGTTTCTTTTCGTATACTCTGATTCTAGGAATTAATTGCAAAAATTGCATTGAATCCATTCTTCATCCTCCTTAATCAAATAATACTTTGTTCACCTCAAACTCTAACTCTCCTCTTAAAGAGTTAATTAAAGCTTCAAAGGTATTATTTATTTGTATTCCATTTCTATCTAATATGAAGCCACCATTAAACTTGCCTTCCATATTTAATGTAATACTTCCTTTTTTTCCTTTAGATTCAAGTTCTTTATTTAATGCTTCCAAGAACTCATTGCTAAATATATCTTTATCTTTTTCATTGATTATAATAACTTCTGTTCCTTCTAACTCTAAAGAATCTAAAGTTGAAATAACATAATATTTATAATCTCCATTAGAAAGATTTTGTAATTTTTCTATAGCTTCGTTAAATACTTTTGATATAACGTCTTGCTTAGCTCTTAACATATCATTTCTTACTGATAATTTAGCATTTGAAATTATTCTTGCTTTTTTAACTTCTGCTTCTATATTAGCTTTAGTTATTATTTCTTCTTTATCCGCTTCTGCTCTATTAGTTTTCTTAGATATTATTTTATCTTTTTGCGCTTCAGCGTCAGCTAATATATACTTTTTCTTTTCTTCAGCATCATTTAGAATCTTGGAAGTTAAATTGTTTAAATTTGACATTCCTTTCACTTCTCCAATCTTTGCTTACTATTATTTTATTACGCTTGCACCATTTACTAATAAGAATGATATAACGAATCCTAATAATGCATATGTTTCAACCATTGCTGCGAATATTATACCTTTAGTGTTGTGCTCTGGTCTTTTAGCTAAGATTTGGATACCAGCTGCAGCTGCTTTACCTTGAGATATACCTGACCATAATCCAGCGATAGCTATTGGTAAACAAGCAAATAATAAGTATAATCCTTTAGCTAGTGATGCTTCACCATTACTAATTTGGTTAAATACTAAGAAACCTATAACGAATCCATAAAGACCTTGTGTACCTGGTAATAATTCAAGAACTAATGCTTTACCAAACTTTTCTGGTTCTTCAGTAACTAATCCCGCTGCTGCTTCCCCAACTATACCAACACCTTTAGCTGATCCTATACCTGACATACCTACAGCTAAAGCTATACCTAAAGCTCCAAATATTAATCCTCCGTAATTTGCCATAAAATATGAAATCCAGTTTTCCATAATTTAATTCCTCCTGAAAATATAATGTTATTTTAATTTAATTTTAACTATAATTTATTTATTTTTTTTTATTGTTATGAATTTATTTATTGTTCTAAATGGTGTGAATGCTTTTCCGCCACCTTCATAGAATTTTGAGAAGTACTCAACGTACTGTAATCTCGCTGTGTGAACATATGCTCCAAGTAATGATAAAAGCATATTAAATGTATGAGCCGCTATAAAGAATAAAGGTCCTACAACTATAACTGCTATTCCTGGGAACATACCTATTATTAGATTAAGTGCAGCTGCTATTGATCCACCTGCAATACCTAAAGCCATAAGTCTTGTATATGATACTAAGTCTCCTACGTATCCTGTTATACCATATAAGGCATATAAACCTTGACCTATTTTAGCACCTTTTGTTTCTTCATCTCTACCTTGTGTTAAGATTATTAATATTGAACCTACTATAGCTAATACTTTACCTACTAAGCTTATAGTGCCACCAAAGAATAACATTGGAAGACCTATTAAAAGCATTATCCATGATCCTACATCAAATAAAGCATATAAATATTGCTTATCTCTAATTAACATGTATGCTTTTATAAATAATCCAAAGAATATTTGAACAACACCAAATCCAACTGATAACATAAGTAACAAGTTGGTATCTCTACTTGGATTTATAAGTGCATATGGTAATTCAAATCCAAAGACAGTACCAAATATTGCTCCTGCAACAGTTGTAGCTATACTTAAATACATAAAGAATTTAGCAAACTTTTCTTGTGCCTCATCTAAATTAAGTAATTTCATAGCTAATAGTGATCCTATAAATAATACTAGTCCGTATCCTAAGTCTGCAACCATCATACCAAAGAATACTAGGTAGAAAGGTGTTAAAAGTGGTGTAGGGTCTATTTCATCATATCTTGGTAAGCTATACATTTCTGTTATTGAATCGAAAGCTGCTGCTGGTCCCTTATTGTGTAATTTAACTGGAACTTCTGCAATTTCATCTTCTTTAACTTCTTCAAATTCAAGATAATACATATCTCCTACTGAACTCTGTATAATTCCTTCTAAAGAAAAATTATCATTCTTTGGAACCCAACCTTGAATAACAACTACTTTATCTGTTTTTAAGAAGTTTTCACTAGCTTCTTTTCTAATAAGTATGTTGCTGTAATATTCATAAGCTAATTCTAAAGTTCTCTTTTCTTCTCTGTAATTTGAAAGTACTCCTCTTAAGTCTGTCTTTTGAGCTTCGATTTCTTTTATTTTTAATTTAAACTCTTCAACAAGAACTGAAGCTTTTTCTTTATACTTAGTTTGGAATGCTGAAAAACCAAAGTTCTTTAAAACTTCATCCATTTCTTCAGCTCTTTCTTTCATTGTCATTACAAAGACATATGAATCTTGGTCAGTGTTAGAAATAATTTCTATATAACTTTCCCTAAATTCACTTTCAATCTCATTCTTCATGTTTTCAAGATTTTGACTTGAAATCACACCTAAGAACGCAACTACTTTTTCAAAATTATTTAATTCACCTAGTGGAGCATCGAAACTTTGCCATGGCTCTAAGATTTCTATTTCACCTAAAAGTTTTGTCTTTTCGTTTTCTAGAGTAGCAAGCTCTCTCTCCATTTTCTTAACCTCTGAATAAACGACTTCCCAGTTGCTATTTTCAACCTTTACTTCTAGCTCATTCAAAGTTAAACTTTCTTTACCAATTTTTAAAGCCTTAAGTCCTCCAACTTCAGCAACAAACTCTTTTAAGAAGTCTAAAGCTGATCTTGTTTTTGAAACATTTTCTTCTATAAGAATTGTTTCATTATCTAAATCATCTTTGCTAAGAGATTCAAAGACTTTATTGCCTTCCACTTTTTCTTCATCTTGTAAGTTTATAAACTCAACTTCTGAAGAACTTTGAATTTTTTTAAGAAGCTTTTCTTTCTCTGATTCAAAGGCAAGTAAGGTGAATTTATTCATCTTAACTATTGCCATTAGTTTTCACAATCCTCTCAATAACTAAATTTACTGCTGAATCAATCTTAGAACCTTTAAGACTTGATACCTCAGTACATTGTTTTTCACCTTCTGAAAGTATGACATCAGCCTCTTTTCTTCCAGCTTCCTCTGCATTGCTAATAATTCCTCTTGCAACATTTTTAGCTTCTTCTATTATTGAATAATATCTTTCATCAGCTTGTATTGTTGCATCTGAAATTATTTTTTTGCTTTGCTCATGAGCTTTTTTAATCATTTCATCAGCTTGCAATTCAACTTTTTTAATTTCTTTTATTGCTTCTATTGCCAAAGTTTCACCACCTTTATATAAGGAATTTTTATAAAATATATATTAATACTTTATATAGTATTAATTAACCCTTAATATTAATTATACATGAAAATAAACTTAATTCAATATAATTTTATCAATGTATACATTTTCAAGGATTTTTTTGCAAAAATCCACATTATATTTTTTTGAATAAAAAATTAAATTTATTAACATTTACAAAAAGTCGTATTAACATCTTTATATATTGTATATTAATACGACTAATATACTAATAAATTTCAAATTTCCATTTATTTCATTTCAATTTCTACATGTGAATCATAGTCAAAATTCATTTCATCAAATATAAGATATTTTGGTTCAAATTTAATTTCTCCATTTTTTATATAATTAATTATATCTATTTCAAATTTTTCTATATGCGATTTCTTAAATGGCATTTGTCTATCAAAACTATCTTTTATCTTTTGTTCATCTTCTTTAGTAATTGTTCTAATTAAAAACTCTGGTAACCATCTCTTTTTATTAAAGCATAAATAATCAAATTTTAAAACTTCCTTAAATAGATCTTCATCCTCTCTTCCTATCTTCTCAAGATAAAAATCTAATAATATCTTATAATATTCAACATTTCCTATACTTTTCTTGAAATTACCCTTTTCTTCAAAAAACATAGCTAAATCATAATAAAAATCAAAAGGTTTATCATATATATTTAAGAAGAACTTAATTACATTGTTAAACTTGCATGAATTATAATATTTATCAACCATTGCTTCTACTTTCTTTAATAATAAAAGTTCTTCATAACTTATATCTTTACTTCTGATTATTTCATACGGAGCATAAGGTGAATAAACTATTCCCCACTTTTCGGCTTCTTCCCTCATTGATGATCCCTTTAATAATTTTAAAAAACCTAATTGAATCTCATCTGGTCTTATAGCATGAACATCATTAAAAGATTTTTTAAAAGAATCTAAATCCTCTCCTGGTAACCCTGCTATTAAATCTAAATGCTGAATTACATTTTTTCCTGATGCAACTTTTAATACTTTCTGTTTTATATTTTCATATGTAATATACCTATTTATATTATATAGGACTTCATTATTTGTAGTTTGAACTCCAACTTCTAATTGGAATCTTCCCTTTGGAGCATTATTTAGTATTTCTATTTGATCATCTGTTAAAAGATCTGCTGCAACCTCAAAATGAAATCTTGTATCTGTATCTTGCTCGCTTAAATATTTAAGAAGCTCAACTGTATATTCTCTATTACAGTTAAAGGTTCTATCAACAAACTTAACTAATTTTAATCCTCTTTCCATAAAATATTTTAATTCTTTTTTTACTCTTTCTACATCTAAGAACCTAACTCCATGCATTACAGACGAAAGACAATATTTACATTTAAAAGGACATCCTCTTGAAGCTTCATAATAAACAATCTTATTATTTATATCTTCTTCATAAGTATAAGGAAATACTAATTCATTCATATCCATTTCAGGTCTTTTAGTATTTTCAAAGACTTTTCCATCCCTTTTGTAGTTTAATCCTTTTATATCTTCTATTTTTCCATCTCCAAGTTTATAAAGAACAAACTCTCTAAAAGTTTTTTCTCCTTCTCCTACAATTACATATTCACCTGGATGATTTTCTAAAAATTCTTTTCCTTCATAGGAAACTTCTGGTCCACCATAAAGTATTTCTATATTAGGATTAACAAGTTTTATAAGTTCAGCTATTCTATTTACAAATTCCATATTCCATATGTAACAGGAGAAAGCAACTACATCTGGTTTCTCCTCAATAATGCCTTCTAAAATATTCTCAACTCTATCATTTATTGAAAACTCTTTTATATCACCTTGGAAATCTAAATCCCTTGTAAATGCCTTCAGATACCTCACTGCTAGATTGCTGTGAATGTACTTTGAGTTTATTGCTGTTAGCAGTATCTTCATTTTTTATACTTCCTCTCTTTATTCCTTTGATAAATATTATTTTATCACAAACTTTAGTTTCCTCTATTTCAAAATATTTTTCAAGTATTTTTTTTGAGCTATCTACTGTAAACTCATTAGAAATACTATTGTCTATAAATTTAAACTCTTTTTCTTTATTTCCTGTCATTAAAACTTTAACCTTATCATTTACAGTTTCTTTTTTATGCTTCTCTCTATCCCATATATATAAGCTTCCTCCAAATCTCACATTGCTCCATATGTTTTTTACAACATCTTCAACTTCATTTTTATGCAATTGGCTTAAAGCAAAGAAAAGCACACCATTATCATATTGATTTCTATATTCTCCATTAAAGTTTTCAACATAATAATCTACACTTATTTCACTTTCTGTCTGCTTTAAAATATTATAAATAATTCCATAGTTATTTATACCAACATCTAAAGTGTTACCTTTAAAATTTATGTTACTCATATCAAGTATAACTTCTCTTACCATAATATCACTCCCAATTTATTCCATATTAATTTCTATTATACATTTAAAGAGTAATTCTTTCTATGCTTATTTAGAAAAAATTACTCTTATAATTTTATTTTCTGTAACTATTTTTACTTTTTAATTTTCTAACTAAATACTTTATTTATTTTTCTTTAAAGATAGCATAAACTTAATAATCAAAACTCCAATAAATATAAAGTTTATCCCTAATATAACAAAATAATTATAAAGAGGTATGCTATTTTTTATATCACTTTTTTCTAGTCTAAAAAGCACTCCCTTGTTACCGTCTAATATATAAAGATTCTCTCCTATTATCTTCATATCATTTATATATGAATTTTTATCTAAATATATAAATTCTTTAACTTCTCCCTCTTTTAAGAATTTTAAAAGAGTATTATTTTTATTATTAAAGAATAAAAATGAATTTTTCTCTAAAATTGTTCCTTCTTTATCTATTAATAATGTATTTATATTTCCAGCATTCTCACTTTGGTATAAAGGTTTTGGCATTACATAACTTTTATGTTCATCTGTTATAAAATTAATTATAGGCTTTCCTTCCTCTCTAAACCTTGGAGAATTAACTGGATCTCCTCCACTATAGTCTGGCCAACCATACCAAATTCCCTTTCCCTCTATTTTATATATATAATCGCAATCTCCACTTAAAGGCCTATATCCCTCATCTTCAATTCCTCCAACAATTGCAAAAATATCTCCTGAACTATTTAAATCAAACCCTTTAACATTTCTTATTCCATAAGAATATAATTGCTTTTTTTTACTCTGTATATCAAATTCTATAATAGCTCCACTCCCTAATATATTCCCTTTTATTTTTTCTCCCTTTGATGTATTAGTATTATATGGCACAAAAGCTCCCTTTTTATTTTCATCATAATTTCTTCCACTTAAAATAATATCTACTGGAGGAATGTCAGGATTTTCTCCCTCTTCATCTACTATTCCAGAATTTGTAGAAGTTCCTATGGTTAAATAAAGTTTTCCTTCATTTATTAAAATCATAGTATCCTCTTTATTTATTCCCTTATTAGGAATGTCCTCAATTAAAACCTCTCTTTCTGAACTTCTTATGTTGTAAGCTACTAACTTTTCATCTAAAGTGTAATATAAAAATTCATTATAATATTCTAAATCATAGATATTTCCATCTTCATTTACTTCCAAAAACACATTATTATTTCTATCTATTTTCAAAATTTTGTTTTTTACTGCTATATAAATATTCTCTTCATTATGACTTAAGGCTCTTGCTCCCTTTAATCCTTTTAATATTAACTCTTCACTAAAACTTTCACTTTCTAAATATTTACCATCTTTATTAGTAAAAAAACACATTATACTTCCTAGTAATACACTAATTAAAATTAAACTAATAAATCTTATAACATTCTTCATATTTCCTCCCTAAAAAGCCTCAAAAATAAAATTTCATAATTAATAACTTATGTATAATTAATAATAATTGCCTTCTATATAATGAATATTTAACATAAGTTGTGAATATTCATTATTATTGAACTTTTAAAACAGGGTGGTGATTCATTGAGTAAAAATGATTTTTATAAAAACTCTCTAATATTAACAGCCTCTAACTTAACAACTGGATTATTAGGTTTTATATTTTCTATGTACTTATCAAAAATATTAGGTCCTGAGGGAATGGGACTTTATGGGATTATAATGCCTATTTATAATTTATTTATAGCAATCATGACAGCTGGTATAATTGCATCTATTTCTAAGATAACTGCTGTATATTCATCAAGAGATGACTATAAAAACATAATTAGAACTATGAAAGTTGTAGCTATTTTTAATTTTATTTGGTGCCTTATAATAGGAATATTTGTATTTTTCTTATCTCCTATAATTGGACATTTTTGGGCTAAGGATCCTAGAATAATAAAATCTATAATGGTAACTTGTCCAGCTATGATATTTATATCACTTTCAAACATATTAAAGGGATTTTTCTATGGAACTTCTAAAATTACAGCTCCTTCTTTTATAGATATTTCAGAAAAATCTTTACGTATTTTTGTTTTAGCTATATTAATTTTTATATTTAAAGCTAAAACTTTAGAGTCTTTAGTTACTTTAGCTTACTTAGCCTTATGTCTTGGAGAACTACAAAGCTTAATCCTTTTATTTGGCTATTTTAAATATTCAATTAAGAAATTTCCTAAAAAAAATACAAAAGGGGAGAGCCATGCGCAATTATTATTTGATGTTTTAGTAACTTCAGTCCCATTATGTTTAAACGGATTTTTAACTAGCATATTTAGCGTTATATCAACACTTTTAGTTCCTAAACGACTTGTAGTTGCTGGATTTACTTATTCTCAAGCACTTTCTCTTATAGGAAAATACTCTTCCATGGCTATGTCCATAGTAACTTTTCCTATAATTATAGTTTCTTCAATAAACACCATGTTAATACCCGATTTATCTCAAACTTTAAGTAAAAGAAATTATCTTTCAGCTACTAAAAGAATTAAAGATGTTATTAAAATAGCTTTTCTAATAGGTATTTGTACCACAATTATTGGATTATGCGTTCCTGATTCTTTGGGTAAATTATTTTTTGGAAGAGATGATTTAGGAGAATATATAAGAGTAACATCAGTAATGATGCCAATAGTATTTACATCAAATACTATGTATGGAATTTTAAATGGACTTGGAAAACAAAACGTAATTTTAAGAAATACTATAATAACAGAAGTTTTAGAAGTTACATTGTTATTTTTCTTAACTGCAATACCATCTATAAATATTTATGGCTATGCAATAACTATGCTTGTAATTTCATCACTTTCTCTTTGCTTAAATCTTTATGAAATATACAAAAATATAAATATAGGTTTATCCTTATCAAATTTCTTAATATATATACTAATAGGAGTTTTAACATATGTATGCTTAAGTCCAATTTCATTAAAACTTTCTTTTATTGATTTCAGAGTTCAAGTTTTAGCTGTTACTTCCATAGCAGCTTCTATATTCATATTTTTAATAATAAAAGAAAAACTCTCATCAAGATTTAGAAAAATCTATGTAAAAAGCAGATAAAAGACCCTATGAAAATATAATAATAAAACTTACAAACAGTATTAAGATAATATCTAAATGATCTTTAGAATTTTAATTATTATGTAGAAAATATCACGTTAAAAAGCTAAAACTATTTGAAGCGTAGTAAGTTTCGAAGCTTTAGTGATATTTTCGAAGTAATTATTATAAATTCTTAGCTAAGTCTAGTAATTTTCGGAATATGTTTGTAAGTTTTATAAAAAGTTATTTTGATATATAACCTTCTTTTTTTGAAAAAACCTCAAACTCTTTAGTTTCTCCAAGAACTCTCATTATTTTTAATCCATTTTCTTCATTTAAGTTATAATGTTTGATTCCTAACTTTTCTATAGAATTCCCATTATCTAAATCTTCTATTATTACTAAAGGCTTTAATCTCTTAACTAATTTTTCCACTTTTTTTCTACTTTCTTTCTCTGAATCAATTAAATTCAAAATCTCAACTCTACAATCTTCTATCTTACTAAGGTTAATTGCACTATCATAAGCCTCTTCTGATAAAATAGCTAGCTTGATATTATCTACAGTAACAAAAATCATTCCCTCCTTAGAATCATCTACTTTCTTTGCATTTAAAGAAATACTTTCCTTATTGTAGCTAAATCCATCTTCCATAGATACTATTTCTATATTTTTTTCCTTTATAAGATTATTTACCTCCTCACTTACTCCATTTAAAGTAGGAAGAAGTATTTTCCCTATATTACTTTTATTTATCAAATTCTTAATAAGCTCATTAGTTTCTTCTTCAATAGATCTTAAAACAAACAAATCAACTTCATTTAACTTTTCTTGATTTATTCCTTCTATGATTCCCTCTGCATTATCACCTTCACTTATCAAAACAGTTTCACCAAGACTTCTTAAAATTATAATTTCTTCATCACAACTTAGAAATTCTATAGTATTAGGATTTTCTTTTGCCAAAGCAATATTACATCCAAGTAATAAACATGATATTAAACTTATAATAAATATTATTCCATTATTTTTTCTTTTCCTCATAAAATTCACCACCTATACCAATAAAATCTCCAGAAAATTATTTTTTATACTAAATATAATAGCAAAAATAGCTATATAGAGTAAAAACTCCATATAGCTATTAATATTATTTTAATCTAGTACCAAATTCATCCTGCTCTATTAAACCTTTTTTCATTAATCCACCTAAGGCCATTTTAAAGTAATTTTTGGAAGTTTTAAAAGTATTTCTTATTTCATCTGGAGTACTCTTATCATTTAAACTCATAACTCCACCATTTTCTTTTAAGTAGTTTAATATAGTTTCTCCTAATTCATTTCTTTCCTTAAGTTTATGATTTCTTAAAGATAATCCTACTATTCCATCTTCATAAACCTTTATTATTTTACCTTTTATAGTATCTCCAGGTTTAATATTGGTAAAATATTCATTTTTAAGAACTACAGCTCTATATCTATTATCTATTGCTACTCTTAAAGACCCATTAGTTTGATGTCCATAAACTATTCCTGAAACTTCTGTTCCTATTTTAGGCTCTTCTATTTCCTCTAAATATTTATCTACCTCTGTTGTTGCTGCTAATCTTCCTGTCTTATCAACATAAATATATACTAAATATCTTTTACCCTCTTCCATTTTGTATTTTTGCTCTTTTAATGGAACAAGTATATCTCTTTCTAAACCAAAATCTACAAAAGCACCTATCTTAGTAATAGATTTAACCTCTAATAAGGCAACATCTCCTACAACGGCTAAAGGCTTTTTTAATGTAGCTATAAGTCTATCTCTAGAATCTCTATAGATAAAAGCTTCTACTTCATCTCCAACCTTGATTTCTTTTCCATCTAAATTTCCATTTGGAATTAATATATCATCAGAAGTATTTCTAGTTCCTCTGTCTAAGTAGTATCCAAAATCCGCTTCTCTTACTACTTTCATTTTATTAAATTGTCCTACGTTTATTATCATAAGCTCCTCCTTTATTTAATATAAAGATTTTTCATCTTTATATATTCTTTTCTTGAATTTTTTATACTTTCAATTTCATCTTGAGTAAGTTTTCTAACAATCTTTCCTGGAATCCCCATGACTAATACACCCTCAGGTATTTTCTTATTTTGACTTACTAAAGTTCCTGCAGCAATCATAGTATTTTTCCCTATTTTGGCTCCATTTAATATTATTGCTCCCATACCAATTAAGCATTCATCCTCTATCTTACATCCATGTATTATAGCACTATGTCCTATAGTAACACCATCACCAATTTCAACTATGTATTCTTTATCACCATGCAATACCACCTTATCTTGTACATTGGTTTCATTTCCTATTTTAATTGAGTTTTCGTCTCCTCTTACTACAGCTCCAAACCAAATTCCACAATCTCTTCCTATAGTAACGTCTCCAATGATATCACTACTGTGAGCTATAAATGTGTTTTCCCCTACTTTAGGCTTATTTCCTCTAATTTTAATTAACATATAATCACCTCTTAGCCATTCTTATAATTCTATCATATGAAAGCAGAATATGTCTACTTATGCTTTTATATGCTTAATTTAATCTTTCCTAAATTTAAGGTTTCTCTCTTAAATTTAATACATTTTAACATAAGTATTATTAATATTATATTTATAAAAAACATATACAAAAATAATAAATAAAACACATTTAATCTAAATATTATTAATATTATATATTATATTAATATATAAAGAGGTATTTATGGATAAAAAAGCTATACCTTTTGATAAACTTAGATTTTATTATGGAATTCCTCATTCTCATACATCTTTATCCACTGGAAAAAGCAATCCTTATGAATCATTAGAACACGCTCGCTCTAATGGATTGGATTTTTTAATAATCACAGATCATAATAAATATTTAAGTGAAACTATCAAAGAAAAAAATAAAGAAATTTCAAAATGGGCATATTTAAATAAATGTATAAATAAATTTAACAAAAAACATTCTGACTTTTTAGCTTTATGTGGTTTCGAAGCCAAATCTACTACCCTAGGTCACTTAAATATAATATGTCCTAATACATTTTTTACTGGAATAATTCCTGATATTAAATATTTATTGCTCTGGTTAATTAATGATCACACAGCTTTACTTAGTATTAATCATCCTAAAAATTCTATATCTAAAAAAATTAACTTCACTCCAATTTTAGATAAATTATTATGTTCTATAGAAGTTGGAAATGGAATTCCTCCTAATAATTATACTAGATATGATTCTCAATTTTTCTCACTCTTAGATAAAGGTTTTAAAATAGGTCCTATAAATTCTCAAGATAATCATAAATTAAATCAAGGGGATAGTGAAAATTTAACATGTATAATTTCACATAAATTAGATAAAAATTCTCTACTTAATGCATTTAAAAATAGACATATATTTTCAACTGAATCTAAAACTTTAAAAATGTTATTTTGTTTAAATTCAACCTTTATGGGTGGGACAATTACTGTAGATTCATCTTCAAAAATTAGTTTATATTTACAGGTAGAAGATTACTTAAATAAAATATATAAAATTCATTTTTTAACTAATAACGGAAAAATTATTAAAGAAATTAAAGATATAGATTTGCATAATATTAAATACATTTTTGAAAAAGAAGTTTCTTTAAATGAAACTTGGTTTGTAGCTAAAGTTTATTTAAATAACAACAAAGAGGCAATTTCCTCTCCAATCTTTATTAATTATGAATAAAAAAATAAACTCCATTAGTAATGGAGTTTATTTTTTTGAATCCTTATTATGTTTAACTCTATTGGGTTTTGCTTTTGGTTTAATAACAACTTTTTTATCTTTTTTAAGTTTTGGATACCCATTTCTACTAATATCTAAGAACCATAAGAATAATATAGTTGCTACTGCTGAAATTGTTAACATAAGCCATTGATTCATAGGAATAAACATAGGAATAAGGAAAATTATTATTGCTGCAGCTAAAATTATCCATTTATTAATTTTAATTTTGTTAAATACAAATCTACTTAATAATGAAAATCCTCCAAAAATTACTACTGCTAAAAGTATCATTTGTAAAATCAATATAAATATTCCCATATTTTTACCTCCTTGCATAATACTCCTTATATAATATATTAGTCTAAAAGAAAAATATTTTCAAGTTTTTATTTTTTTAAAATATTATTATAAAATTAACATTTATAATATCATTTTTATTAATGTGTTAAATTAATAAAAATATATTTGTTATTATCAAAAGAATATATAGTATTTTTATAGAAAATTTGTTAAAATAGAATTATCATTTTATTCAAATTTTAAAGAGGTGATACTATGTCTTTAACAAATACATCAACTCATTTAGATGAATTAGATTTACAAATTTTAGATATCCTAATTAAAGATTGCAGAACTCCTTACTTAGAGATAGCAAGAATATGCCATGTTTCAGGTGGTACAATCCATGTTAGAATGAAGAAGATGGAAGACTTAGGAATTATAAAAGGTACTAGAATACTTTTAAATTTACCTAAATTAGGTTATGATGTTACATGTTTCGTTGGTGTTCATGTTAGCTCTACTTCATCATATACTCATGTTTTTGATGAACTTTCAAAAATCAAAGAAGTAGTTGAAATTCATTTAATAACTGGTGGTTATGCTATTTTCTCTAAGGTTATTTGCAAGAACATATCAGATCTTCAAGATATTTTAATGAACAAAATTAATCATATTGAAGGAATAAGTGCAACTGATACATTTATATCTTTATCTCAACTAATAGATAGAAATATAACTCTTTAAAAAAAGAAATAGCTTAAGCTATTTCTTTTTTATTATATTTTTAAATATGAATAAAATACAAATTTCTACTAATAATATTAGCATATCTTAGAAAAGGATGTGTTAATAATGAAAACATTAAATATTATTACTCTTACTCTAGTAATAATAGGAGCTCTAAATTGGGGTCTAATTGGTATTATGAATTTTAATTTAGTAGACTCAATCTTTGGAATAGCCTCTATTTGGAGCAAAGTAATATATGTATTAGTAGGTTTAGCAGGATTATACTGCTTATCATTCTATGGTTATTTTAATAACATAAAAGACTGAAAATAAAGTTATATCCCTATTAGAAATTTCTAATAGGGATATAACTTTTACATTTTTTGAATTATATCAAAAAGTTCTATAGCTGCTTTTTTAGGCCCTTCCTTTTCAAAGCCTAAAACACCTAAACAAGTTTTTATTTGTCCAACTTTTACTTTACTATTAAACATATCTTCAAAATATTTATCTATTATTAAATCCATAGCTTCTTTCTTTTGAACTGGACCAAAAGGATTAGCAAAATATGATTCAACTAAACCATTTTCAGTAGTAGTTCCCTTAGCCATTCTAGCACCTACTTTAAAAACCTTCTTAGCTTCTTCTGGATTTTTAAAATATTCAATAGAATTTTCTCCTTCAGCTAATCCCTCATAATTATTGGCGTAAAGGAAAATAGTTACCTCATATCCTTTTATTATTTCATCATATTTACATACTGGCATAACAAGTCTCGCATTTATCTTATCAGGATTCATAAATATACTTCTATCAATTTCCTTAAAAGCATAGCCTTGATCTAAGTCGTCAAGTCTTACAAAGGCTCCTATTTCAGTTCCATATCCCTTAATGACACCATCTACATTTTTAAATAAACCCATATCATCAAAAATTATGGTCATATCACTTATATATTCTTCACTTAAAGCTCTAAAAGCTTCTAAGCTTTCAGATTTTCCTGCTCCACTATCTCCCATTATTACAATATTAGCTTCTTTTCCAGTTTTAAGAACAACATTAACCATAGCTCCATGAATAGGCATATATCCTCTTTTTATCATTATTATATTGTGCAAAGTTAATATCATTTTTTTCATATATCCAAAATAATCTATTTCTTCACTATAATTAGCATATCCTAACATTATATTATTCTTCTCATCATCATAGAAACAAGTTTTTAATTCATCATCATCGTCCTTAGCTCCGAAAACATAAATAATATCTGGTTTTATTCCCCTACACTCCTCTACAGTTGCTAAATCAAACAAATTGCATAAACTTATCCCATGAGACATAAAATCTCTATGAAAATATACATAAGCTAATAATTCTCCTACCTTAGCAGGATAACAAAACCATTCTTCACTATTTATATGAGACCTAGTTAATGGGTTTTCACTTATTTCTAAGAATATACCATCTCTAGTATTCTTACTTGGATAAGTTATAAATGGTGCTTCTAAAGATATTGCATCTATAAATGGAATATGTTCTAGTATAGAATATTCTCTTGGACTTGGCCATATTAAATCACTTACCATAATACTTGCATTTCCACCTGCCGAAACCTGTCTAAGTATGTTAGGCATACTTCCTAATAGATTCTTTTGAAGTCTTCTATAAAATTTCAAAATTAAATCATTAAAACTTTTATTAGCATCTACAAATCCTACTGCTGCAATACCATCTTTTACTTTATTATTTTGAATAACAGTATATCTTTCCAACTTTCTCCAGAAGGAATAAACATCATCTATAATATTAGCAAAAGAGTTCTTATCCTCAATCAATCCTTCAAAATCATCATTAATAACTAATACCTCATCAGCCCCCATCATAGATAATAGTTTTAATGTGCTTATTAAGTACCTAGATATAACCTTTATGTCTTCAGTACCTGTAGCTTCACTTAAGAATCTAAAATTATGACTTTTCTTATTTTTAGTCTTTTTTAAATAACTTTCTAAGACTTTTCTAAATCCTTCACTATTTATTATGGATTCAAAACTATCACAATACTTCGCTGTAAAGTTCATAGTTACTTTTCCATGTTTTAAGCAAAATTCTTTTTTCATTATTAAGCCCCCTTTTTAGTTTTTATAAGGTTAAAGATGTATTATATCCAATTTAATTATATCATTAAAGTTGTATCTTTCCAAAAAAATTCATTATTTTTTTTAATTGTAATTATAAAATTTACAAATTAAAGTTTATTACTTTAACTATCTGTTAATAATCTATTATATAATTAATTATTTTCAAAGGAGTTTTTTAATTGAAGATCACCCCTAAAAAAGTTAGTTTATTTTTAATATTTATACTATTGACATCAATATTTTTTTATTCTCCTTTATACTCAATTCCAAATCACGATTTTATTGTACATTATATAGATGTAGGACAAGGAGATTCCGCTTTAATACAAAGCAATGGCAAAAATCTTTTAATAGATGCTGGGACTCTAGAATCTTCTAAGAGTCTAGTAAAATATTTAAAAAGACTTGAAATAAAGAAACTTGATTTTATAATAGCCACTCATCCTCATGCCGATCATATTGGAGGTATGGAGTCTATTATTAGAAAATTCGATGTAGGATATTTTTGTGCACCAAAAGCCACAGAAAATACTGATATATTCAAAGATATGGTAACTGCACTAAAAGAAAAGAATATTAATATAAATACAATATCCACATCAAACTCTCTCCCCATAGATTTAGGCGAAAACACTAAAATAGAGATATATTCTCCATCTGATAAGAAGTATGAAAACCTAAACAACTACTCACCTCTTCTTAAGATATATTATGGTGAAACCTCTTTTTTGTTTACTGGAGATGCAGAAACTGAAGTGGAAATGGAAGTTGTTAAATCAAATAAAAATTTAAAATCAGATGTATTAAAGGTAGGACATCATGGAAGTACAACTTCTTCAACAGATTCATTCCTAAAAGAAGTTTCTCCTAAAATAGCTATAATTTCTTCAGGTTTAGATAATTCATATGGTCATCCATCAAAAGAAACACTAAAAAAATTATCTTATTATAAAACTAAGATTTTTAGAACAGATGAAGATGGAACTATTATTTTAACTTCTGATGGAAAATCTATAAAAAGGCATAAAAACTAAAAGCACCAATAATCGGTGCTTTTAGTTTTTATAGTTTTCTTTCCTATAACAAACTATTAATTTTTACTTTCTTTACTTTCACTGTCTTCTAAATTAACTAATATCTTTTTCCAACTCAATAATATGTGAAATAAATTTACAACATCTTGCTCGTTATATACAAGTATCTTTTCAATTTTTTCTTTTGGCATTCTTTGAAAATAATCTTTATCCTTTAAAACCTTATGGAATGTTTTTGCTAAATTTGATCCTGAAAGAACATCACCTTCTCTTTCAATTCCAAATTTCTTTTCCAAAGCTTTAAGACCTATCCCTTGCTTAAAAGTATGCTCATAAATTTTCTGTATATCCACAGATCTAAAGTAATTATTAAAATCAAAGTTTATCCCATATTTATCAAACAAATAATTTATAACTGTAAAGTCATTATTTCCAGAAAAAGTTACTATGTATTTCTTCTTTTTCTCTGCTGCAACCATTATAAAATATTTCTTTGCTAAGTAAAGAATATCTCTCACTTCTCCCTTATGCTCTATCATGTACTGAGTAGTAATGAATTTAGATTTATCTTTATCAAAATATCCAGCACCAAAAACACCTATGCACTTTGGTTTTTTATATACATAGTGTTCTAAATCAAAATATACAGCCTGTTTATATATATCATAATTTTCATTAAAAGATAGGGCATTACTAAGATCTAAATCATTTATATCTATTTCATGCTCTTTTATGATCACTTTATCACTCTTTTCTTATATAAACTTATAACAAAAACATTATATCATTATATCATTATTTCGTTAAGTGTTAATAAATATTTATTAAATTTTTAATTAATAGAATTTATCAATTGACAAATTTCATATGGCTTGATATAATTTAGATGAATTTGATAATGATTTTCATTAGTGAGGTGCTTAAGATGAGTATATATGATTTAAAAATAGGCCAAGCAGGTATTGTAGATAAAATATGTGGACACAATGGTTTAGCTAAAAGACTTCTTGCTTTAGGATGTATAGAAGGAACAGAAGTTAAACTTAAAAGAGTGGCTCCACTTGGCGATCCATTAATAGTAAATTTAAGAGGATTTGATTTAGCAATCAGAAAAAAGGATGCTAAAAATATAATTTTAAAGTAATAAATAAAATAGAATAATTTAATTAGGGGGAAAACTAATGACAACAATAGCTTTACTCGGTAATCCTAACGTTGGTAAAACTACTCTTTTTAATGCCTTAACAGGATCTAACCAACATGTAGGAAACTGGCCAGGTGTTACAGTTGATAAAAAGGAAGGATTTTTCAACTCTAACAAAATAGTCGATTTACCTGGTATATATGCTTTAGATACATTCTCTAACGAAGAAAAAGTATCTAAAAAATTCTTAGAATCTGGAAAAGTTGATTTAATATTAAATATAGTAGATGCTTCTAATCTAGATAGAAATCTATATTTAACTATGCAACTTAAAGAATTCAAGAAGCCAATAGTATTGCTTCTTAATATGAACGACATAGCTGAGAAAAAAGGAATTAAAATTGATCCTAAAAAATTAGAGAAGGCTTTTAATCTTAAAGTAATTCCTATAACAGCATCTAAAAAAGAAGGATTAAATGACGTTAAAGAATTTTTAAATAAAGGTGATTTCGAAAAATATTTAGATAAAAATAGTTACTCATTTAATGATGAGGCTCATACTTATAGATTTATTGAAGATAAATTATCAGACTGCTTTAATAGATCAGATAATTCTTCAACTACTTTAACTGATAAGTTAGATAAAATATTTTTAAATCCATGGCTTGCATACCCATTATTTATAGCACTTATGTTTTTTGTATTCCAATTTACATTCTCATGGGTTGGACAACCTATTTCAGATGCTTTAGATGGATTTTTAGGTGATACTTTCATGCCATACTTAAGTAATCTTTTATCAGATACAGCTCCATGGTTCCAATCATTACTTGTTGATGGTGTTGTAGCTGGTGTAGGTGGAATTATAGTCTTATTACCAATAATATTAGCTCTATTCTTGTGTATAGCAATATTAGAAGATAGTGGATATATGGCTAGAGTTGCTTTCTTAATGGATAAGTTTATGAGAAAAATAGGACTTTCAGGAAAGGCTTTTCTTCCTATGATAACAGGATTCGGATGTACAGTTCCTGCTATTATGTCAGCTAGAACTTTAGAAAGTGAAAAGGATAGAAAACTTACTGCCCTTTTAGCACCATTTATGTCATGTAATGCTAGACTACCTGTATATGTAATATTTGCTGGATTATTTTTCCCAGATAATGCATCTATTGTTGTTGCTTCTTTATACATATTAGGTATATTAGTAGCTTTTATATTAGGATTAGTATTTAAAAATACTTTATTCAAGAAAGATGAAGAGCCATTCATTATAGAGCTTCCTGAATATAAAGTGCCAGAAGTTAGTTCTGTATTAGCTCAGCTTTGGGATAAATCAAAAAACTTCTTAAAGAAAGCTGGAACTATTATCTTTGCAATGAGTGTTGTTATTTGGTTCCTTCAAAGCTTTAATTTCACTGGAATGGTTGAAGATATAACACATAGTTTCTTATATAACATAGGTTCATTTATAGCTCCAATATTTGCTCCATTAGGATTTGGAGATTGGCAAGCTTCAGTTTCATTATTAACTGGTTTAATGGCTAAAGAGACTATAATATCAACAATGGAAGTTATTTATAAAGGTGATTTAACTAATATGTTACCTCAATTCTTTACAGCACTTTCATCTTACTCATTCATGGTATTTGTATTACTTTATACACCATGTATAAGTGTTGTAGGTGTTATGAAAAAAGAATATGGTAGTAAGTTCACAGTTTTATCAGTAATATTCCAATTCCTAGTTGCTTGGATAAGTGCCTTCATAATTTATCATATCGGTTTATTAATCTTTTAAAGAAGGTGTTTTAAATGGAAATTCTTATTACAGCTTTAATAGTAATAGCTGTTGTGTTTATATTATATAAAAACTTCAAAAAATCATCTAAAGGACAATGTAGTGGTTGTAGCGGATGTGCTTCTAAAGGAAGTTGTTCTAGTAGAAAAGATAATAAGAAGTAAAAAAATAACCAATTCCAAATGGAATTGGTTATTTTTTATTATAAATTACATTTTTTCAACTACATCTATTCCTATTAAGAATAAAGCATTTTTGATAACTTGAGCAGTAGCTTTTATAAGCTCAAGTCTTGCCGCTTTTAATCCTTCATCTTCTACATTTAAAACTGTATGATTATTATAGAACTTATTGAAAGCCTTAGCTACTTCTATTGAATATCTAGTTACAACTGACGGTTCTAACTTATCTATTCCTAAAATTACAGCCTTTTGTAATCCATCTAAAGTTTTAGCTAATTCAAATTCTTCTTTTGAAGTTAACTTCGTAAAATCTGGCTCAGCTGTTATATTTTGTTCCTTAGCTTTTCTTAATATACTCTTAGCTCTTGCATATGAGTATTGAACATATGGACCAGTTTCACCTTCAAAACTTAACATCTCTTTCCAATCAAAGACTATATCTCTTTCTCTTGAGTTCTTTAAGTAAGTAAATAATATAGCTCCTATACCTATTTTCTTAGCTACCTCTTCTTTATTTTCTAATGAAGGGTTTTTTTCTTCTATAGTTTCTCTAGTTTTATCTATAGCTTCGTTTAATAAGTCTTCAAGTAAAACTACATTACCTTTTCTTGTTGAAAGTTTTCTATCTGCAAATTTAACTAATCCAAATGGAATGTGTACACAGTTTTTAGCCCATTCATTACCTGCTAATTCTAATGTTTTGAACACTTGGTTAAAGTGTAATATTTGATCTTTACCAACTACATATATACATTTATCAAAGTTATATGTTTTATGTCTATAACTAGCTGCTGCTAAGTCTCTTGTGGCATATATTGATGCTCCATCTGATTTAACAACTATACAAGGTGGCATATTATACTCATCTAACATTACAACCTTAGCACCATTACTCTCAGTTAATATATTAGCCTTTTCTAGTTCTTCTACTACTGTATCCATTTTATCATTGTAGAAGCTTTCTCCAGCCCAAGAATCGAAATCTACACCTAGCATATCGTATATCTTATTAAACTCTTTTAAAGATAAGTCTTTAAATCTTTCCCATAGGGCTACCGCTTCTTGATCTCCATCTTCAAGCTTCTTAAAGTACATTCTTCCTTCATCTTCAAGTTCTGGATTATTTTCAGCTTCATCATGGAATTTAACATATATTCTTAAAAGTTCATTTATTGGCTCCTCTTCTAAAGCTTCTTCATTTCCCCATCTTTTATAAGCTGAGATTAATTTACCAAACTGAGTTCCCCAGTCTCCTAAGTGATTTATTCTTATTGGATTATATCCTTCAAAATTTAACATTCTATATAATGAATGTCCTATAGCTGTTGTGAATAAATGTCCAACGTGGAAAGGCTTAGCTATGTTAGGTGATGAATATTCAACTACAACATTTTTTCCCTCTCCTATTTTAGAAGAACCATATTTATCTCCTTCTTCTAAAACTTTGGTTATTATATTTTTTGAGAAAACTACTTTATCAACAAAGAAGTTTAAGTAAGGTCCTAAACACTCTACTCTTTCAAATCCCTCTTTATTTATTTTCTCAGCTAATTCAGCTGCTATCATATTAGGAGCTTTTCTCATAACCTTTGCTAACTGAAAGCAAGGGAATGCAAAGTCTCCCATCTCTGGCTTAGGTGGTATTTCTATAAGTTTTTCTATGTTTTCTAATTCTAGATCAACATGTTCTTTAATTCTTTCTGCAACTAACTTTTTGTAATCCATAATTGTCCTCCTTATTTTATCTTATTTTAAAACATGTCTTATAATGACATTATTGCCAAAATATAAATTTATTTACAATATAAAAAACCGCCTCTTTGTAACAAAGAGACGGATATATCCGCGGTACCACTCTAATTGGTTAAAAACCCACTTTATAATTTAACGCATAAGCGACACTTTAATAAATACTTAATCTATTAAAATGCAATCTCAGAGGCTCTCTTCATCTAAACTATTCTATAAGGCTTACACCATCCCTTACTCGCTTAAGAAATCATAAAGATTACTCTTCTCTTCACAGACTTTTTATATTATATTTTCTTAATTTATTATAGTATTTTATCTTAAACCCTGTCAATATTATCTTTTATTTATTATTAATAATATTTTATTTTAAATATCCATTGAAAACTTCTTTGAAATTCTATAGTATCAGTATTATAATCAAATTATATTTTAAACAATTAGAGGAGAAAAGAAATGGATAGAATAGGAGTAATAGATATCGGTTCTAACTCTGTAAGATTAACACTTGCTGAAGTTGAGAAATATGGATATTTTAAAATAATTGATGAATTAAAAGAGCATATAAGACTTGGCTCTGATTTCTTCGCTTGTTCTGTTTTGGACGAAGATAAAATTAAACTTACAATATCATCTATAAAAGCTTTTAAATCTATGTGCATATCTTGTGGTGCATCAAAAATTATACTAATAGGTTCTGAAAGTATTAAAAGTGTAGATGAAAAAATTAATCTTAAGGAGATAATCAAAAAAGAACTTGGATTAGACCTTAGAATATTATCTAATGAAGAAGAAATTCATTATAATTTTTTAGGAGCTAAAAATTCTCTTTATATGGATAATTCTCTTCTTTTAGATATAAACGGAAATAATACTCACTTATGTTGGTTAAAAAACAACGAAATTTATAAGGAAGTTACTTTTCCTTTTGGTTATGTAACTTTAACATCCTTATTCCAATTAAATGATATGATTGGATATGAAAATAATACAAATTGCGTTAAGTATATAAAAAAACAGCTAGAAGAAATAGATTGGCTTAAGGATAATACATTTAAATCTGTTATAGGTGTTGGAGGTTCTTTCAGAAACTTAGGAAAAATTGATAGACGTAGAAAGAGATATCCTATTGATATAGTTCATAATTATGTTCTTTATGACTATGATATTGATGAGATGTTTCATCTCCTAAAAAGTAAAAATTTTCGTCAAAGAAAAAAAATTGAAGGACTTTCACCCGCTAGAGCTGATGTCATAGTTGCTTCTACAGATTTAATAAAAGAAATTCTAAGTTTTACAAATACTAAAGAAGTAATAATATGTGGTCGTGGTCTTAGAGAAGGACTTATATATGAATATATAACAGATAAATTCCATACTTGTGATGATATTTTAGATACAAGTTTAAAAGGAATTATGGATACTTTAAACATAAATATTCCTCATGCTAAAAATGTGTGTAGACTTGCTTTTTCACTATTTGAAGGTTTAAAACCACTTCATCATTTAGGAGATGAATTTAAAAATATATTAAAAACAGCCTCCTTGCTTCATGATTGTGGTATAAGTATAAGATATTATGATCATCACGTACATTCATTTTATGTCATTTTAAATTCTCATATAAGTGGATTAACTCATAAAGAAATATTATTAAGTGCACTATGTGCTGCTTACCATAGAAATAACTCTTTCCAAGCACCAATTGCCAAATATTCAACTATAATTAATAGATTAGATGTAAGACATGTTGAGTATTTAGGAGTGATTCTTAAGCTTGCTGAAGGCTTAGACAGAGGTTTAACTGGCCATGTAGAAAATGTTGATATAATACTTAAAGAAGATACAGTACATTTAAAACTTTATTCTGAATATGATTTAGAATTAGAGCTTCGTCAAGCTAGAAGAAGTTCTAAAGCCTTTGAAGAAGTGTATAATAAAGAGTTAATTATTGAAAAAGCCTAAATAAAAAAGTTTATGGGAGAATAATTGCCCATAAACTTTTTTTAAATTTACAAACCTAACTTTCTTTAAGTTTAAATGAAAATACTTTTCTCTAAGATTTATTTTTCTACTATAGATTTAGTTGATTCTAAAGATTTATTTAACTCATTTAAAATTTGCTTATCTAACTTTTTACCTTCTTCACTCTTTAAAGTTTCTTCAACTGGTAATATATAATAATCTGATTTTTTATTTTCTCTTTGAATCTTATATACCCAAGTTGGAGTATAACTCCATTCCTCTACTTTTACCCCTTTTCTACTCTTATTCAAAGTTAAATTAAGTATAATACCATCAGCTGTTCTTCTATCTCCCATAGTTTCCAACCTTTGATTAGATATAAAATTACCTAAAGAATAAGCTACTAAAGTTTTATGTCCATATTCTCCTTGAATTTCTTTTATAGGTTGTATAACATGAGGATTGCTTCCTAATATTAAGTCAACTCCATATTCATTTAAGGCTTCTGCTATTTTCATCTGATATTTACTAGGCTCAGTATTATATTCTACACCCCAATGCATCCCAAAAACTATAAACTCAGCTCCATCATTCTTCATCTCTTCTACTAAGGTTTTCATTTCCTCTAATCCATTATCTAATTTATTATATGAAAATGTATTTAAATTCATATCTTCAGGAATTTTATTACCATTTAACTCTCCTTCCCTACTCTCATAAGTATAAGAAGTAAATCCTATTTCTACTCCCTTTACTTTCTTAATAATATACTTTTTATTTCCAATAGAAGTCATCTCTTTATCTATTTTTTCTCCTGTTTTACTTACTCCTTCTAGACCTTTATCTAAAGAATGATCTGTTGCTACATTTATAATATCAAAACCAGTATCTTTTAATGCATCTATCATGGAATCTGGCCCATTATAATTAGGATACCCAGAATACCCCTCTTCTTCTCCAGAATAAGTTCCCTCAATTGTTCCATAAGCTATATGGCTTTTTTCTATAAATGGCTTTATATACTTAAAATTATTCATAAAATCATAAGTCTTATTTTCTTTATTATATGCAGACCATATTTGCTCATCATGTAACATTATGTCTCCTACAGCACTTATATTAATCTTTTTTCCTAAGCTAAACATATCAAAAAATCCCTTTTTATCATTCTCCTTAATTACTTCTTTTTCCTCAATGCTAGCCCCCTTTGTTGTTACAATATTATTTGCTGTAATACTATTTATTACCAAAACAGAAAAAACAATTAGTAGAGAAGCTAAAATTATTTTTATTTTTTTAGACATTTTTATCATATTCTCACCCCTCTATATATTACCATATTTTTACATTTTATTTCAATTATCTTTGCATAAAAAAATTAGATTAGATACTAAATTAAAAAATAACTTATAAATCAAAATTTATTTTCTAATTATGAACCTAATCTAATTAAAGTATTGTAAATTTCAAATTATCATTAAATAAATAAACCTATAGAATATACAAAAGTCATAACCAATTGAGATGGTATAGCTAATACATATCTTCCAAGAAGTATTATACCTATAAGTATAAAATAATAATATTGATATACTATTTCAGATAACTTATAGAATAATTGAGGTTTAAGGTCCTCTAAAATTCTAAAACAATCAAGTCCTGGAAGTGGTAATATATTAAATACAAAGAAATTTACATTTAAAATTATTATATATTGTAATATTAAAAATATAATTTGAGAAAAATCTCCTCTTAAACCAAAAAACCTCAAATATAAACTTGTAAGTATTACCCCAATTATAGCAACAACTAAGTTTGAAAGCCATGCAGCTATGTTAACTTTAAGGGCATCCTTCTTTGGATTTTTAAATGCATATTTATTTATCTCTACAGATTTACTCCAACCAAATCCAAAAAAAGCCATCATTATTGCACCACCTATATCAACATGCTTTAATGGATCTAAGGTTAATTCTCCTTTAAACCTTGGTGATTTATCACCTAATTTATCTGCCATTTTGGCACGAGTGTATTCTTTAACTGAAAAAGCTATTAATATTGCTGGAATACTAAGAAACGCTTTTAATAAAAATTGCATAATTAAGACCTCCTTATTTTGTATTTTAAATTATATCATAAATTTCTTGAATTTATTATGTAGTAAACTTAATAATTTATTAATTTTAACATTTTACTTAACCTATTTTTATAAACATATAAAAATAGAGGTTTTTTCCTCCCTATTTAGGAGTAATAAACCTCTTAAAACTTTAATAAATATCATAATCTTTTTGCAGCTTCATAAGCCAATTCACTTCTTTCACATTCGTCATATTTTAATGTAACTTGATAACAAAGAGGACTTCCTTTCATCTTTTCTGAAGCATAACAAAGTCCATTGCTTCTTGAGTCTAAGAAAGCTTGATCTATTTGCTCTGGATCTCCAACTAATATTATTTTTGATCCTTCTCCAGCCCTTGTTATAATAGCTTTAACCTGCTTAGGTGTTAGATTTTGAGCTTCATCTATTATAATCCAATTCTTTATTATACTTCTTCCTCTTAAATATGCCACAGCCTCTGTTGTTATTATCTTTCTTTCAAAAAGTTCCTCTATTTTATCATTTAACTCTCTCTCATTTGAATATCTTTCATTCTCATCTGAATCTATTAAAATTTCTAGATTATCATATATAGGTCTCATAAACGGAGCTATTTTTTCTTGCTCACTTCCTGGTAAATAACCTATTTCTTCATCCATTGTTACATTTGGTCTACAAACTAGAATTCTTCTATATTGGCCACTTTCCTCTTCTAATATTTTTTGTAATCCCACAGCTAATGAAAATAAAGTTTTTGCTGTCCCTGCTGGTCCTTTTATAATTACTAAAGGTGCCTTTTTGGCATCAATACTCAAGCATTCTAGCATAAATTTTTGTCCAACATTTCTAGGGCTTATTCCCATAATATTATTGCTATCTTTATAAAGTAAAGGCCTTATAACTTTTCCATTAAATCTTCCCAATGCAGTTTGTTTATCATTATCATTACAGTGTATTATTAAAAATTGATTAATCTCTAATTTCGGTTCCACATAGCATTTATTTTCTTCATCATAGAATGTTAAATCTTTTTTCTCCATAAATTTATTTTTAAAGAATTTGCTTAAGCATTCAGAACTTGTGTAAACTTCCATTCTTCCACTATATTGTTCTTCAAATTCTGGAACTACAACCTCATAAAAATCCTCTGATTTTATTCCAACAGTATCAGCCTTTATTCTTTCAAATATATCCTTAGTTATTAAACAAACATCTTCACCCTTTTCCTTTAATGCTTTGCAAATTTGTATTATTCTATTATCAGGCTTGCTTATATTCCATGATTCTGGTATTTCAGTATTATAAAAGTTAGTAACAACCTTAAGCTTTCCGCCTTTAGGTAAATCAACTCCTTCACTTAATGAGCCACTCAATCTAAGCTTATCTAATTCTCTTGCGACATTTCTAGCATTTGCTCCTAAATCATTATTCATTTTTTTAATATTGTCTAATTCCTCTAGAACCACCTCTGGAATAATAATATTATTATTTGAAAATGAATATATAGCTCCTGGTGAATATAGCAATACATTGGTATCTAATATATAGGTTTTCTTCAAAATAATCACTCCTTTAGAATAATACAGCTATAATAATCAAACTTGATTTTCATTTGTTTATATATTAATATTTAAGAATACTAAATATAATTCTTAAATATTAATATTTTATAATCAAAATTTCTATAATCTATAATGTATAAATTTTAAATTAGATTTTATTAATAAAAATTTTAGTTTATACTATTATATGGACATTAGAATATGGGAGGCTTTAAATAATGAAATTACTTTTTTTTGATACAGAAACTACAGGAGTCAAACCCGGAAGTATATGTCAACTTAGTTATATCCTTGTAGATACTTCAACTAAACCTCAAAAAACAATAGGAAAAAATGTATTCTTTACAGTCGATGAAATGGAACCAGAAGCTGAAAGAATCCATGGCTTTTCTTTAGAAAAATTATATGAATTAAGTGAAGGAATGTATTTTGAAGATCTTTATGCTGATTTCATAAATGACTTCTTAGAAGCAGATTTTATAATAGGTCATAACGTTCAGTTTGATATTAAATTCTTAAAACATGAATTACTAGGTCTTGGAGAATTCTTTGAACCTAATAATGTATTTTGTACTATGAAATATTATAAAGATATTTGTAAAATATTAAGACCTACTGGAGATTATAAAAATCCTAAACTTGAAGAAGTAATTAAATACTTAAATATAACTGATTCTGAAATAAGCGAAACTGCTAATAAGTATTTTCAAGGTAGTGGTAACTATCATGATGCTAGATTTGATACGGCAGCAACATACCTTACTGTTATAAATGGTATAAAAAAAGGAATAATTCCAAGAAATTATTTTACAAAACTTTTAGAAGAAAAATAAAAGAACTGTATAAAAACCATAATTTTATAAAATTATTAAAAAAACTCTTAACAAAAAATAACCAGTAGAACTTTAATTTTTCTACTGGTTTAATAATTATTCAAATTGCACAAGTTATATTTTTAAGAACTGACTATTTTGACATACTCACTTTTTCTTTACTATGAAATATCTTTTTCTTTTGCTTTATTAAGAAGATTTATATTAGAAGTACTTATATTTGTATAATATCTAACTTCTCCACTTTCACTTTCGTATCTACTTTCCACTATCTCTCCACTTACAGATACTAAATCTCCTATTTTTACAAATTTATCTAAGAAATCTACTGTAGATTTACTCCAAGTAATTACACTTAAAAAGGTAGTTGTTTCTTCTTTACCATTAAAGCTACTAACAGCTATTCTGAATCTAACATATTTTTTATGTTTCTTAGATTCCTTAACTTCAATTTTAGTAGCAACTCTTCCAACAAGATCAACTTTATTCATAATTTCCATCTCCTTAATTATAATTTATCTAAAGTATTGACCACCTTTAAGCATCTAAAACAAGTGTTTTTTAATTTTTTAACAAATTAATTTAATATAACATAAAAGTTTATTCCTAATTATAAAATATTAATTTTTATTTTATATAAATTTTCTACAATAAAAGATTACCTAAAAACTTCAAATAAAAATTTTTCATGAATTATTTTCATTAAAAAAGAGCTATTAAAGATTTCTCTTTAATAGCTCTACATTATATTAAACTGTTATATCACTACTTAAGCTAGCCGCATCCTTATTAGCTTCTATTATAGGGTTTACATATTCATCAATAAACTCTACAACTTGGCTTGGAGCTCTACCAACAAACTTAACTGGATCTATTATTGCTATAATTTCTTCTTTAGACAGATTAAATGAATTATCATTTATTATTCTTTCTATTAAGTCATTATTAAGCCCTTCTCCTTTAACTCTTTGAGCAGCATCCATAGAATGAACTCTTATTCTTTCATGAAGTTCTTGTCTATCTCCACCTTTTTTAACTGATTCCATCATTATATTTTCAGTTGCCATGAAAGGTAACTCTTGATTTACATGCGCTTCAATAACTTTATCATAAACTACCATATTCTCAGCAATATTTATATAAAGATTTAAAACTCCATCTAAAGCTAAGAAAGCTTCTGCTACTGCAATTCTCTTATTTGCTGAATCATCTAATGTTCTTTCAAACCATTGAGTTGAAGCTGTAATAGCTGGATTTAATGCATCTACAATAACATATCTAGCTAATGCTCCCATTCTTTCACTTCTCATAGGATTTCTCTTATATGCCATAGCTGATGATCCTATTTGATTCTTTTCAAATGGTTCTTCTATTTCTTTCATACTTTGAAGTAATCTTAAGTCATTAGAGAATTTATATGCACTTTGTGCAACCTCTGATAATGTATTTAAAATTATAGAATCTAATTTTCTTGGATAAGTTTGACCTGTAACTCCAAAACTCTTTTTAAATCCCATTTTTTCTGCAACGATTTTATCTAAAGCCTTAACCTTTTCTTCATCACCTTCAAAAAGATTCATAAAGCTTGCTTGAGTACCAGTAGTTCCTTTTACTCCTCTTAATTTTAAAGTTGATAATAAGAAATCTATGTTCTCAATATCCATTACTAAATCTTGCATCCATAATGTAGCTCTCTTACCTACAGTAGTAAGCTGTGCTGGTTGAAAATGAGTAAATCCTAAAGTAGGCATATCCTTATATTCTAAAGCAAATCTTTTTAAATTATTTAAAACCGCAACAATTTTTTTCTTTATTAATAATAATGCATCTCTCATTATTATTACGTCTGTGTTATCTCCAACATAGCAGCTTGTTGCTCCTAAATGTATTATACCTTTTGCTGAAGGACATTGAAGTCCGTATGCATAAACATGACTCATAACATCGTGTCTAACTTCTTTTTCTTTTTTTATTGCTTCTTCATAATTTATATCTGAAATATGACTTTTAAGCTCTTCTATTTGCTGGTCAGTTATATTTAATCCTAATTCTTTTTCACCCTCTGCAAGAGCAACCCATAATTTTCTCCACGTTGAAAATTTCATATCATCTGAGAAAATATATGACATTTCTTTTGATGCATATCTTGAATTCAATGGTGTGCTATATAAATTTTTCACTTTGTACCCTCCTAAAGTAGAAATGCTAATTTAATTTTATTATATCATAAGATAAGTGTATTATAAATAAATTTATCATTCTTTTATCTATTATTCGTGTTTTCATGGTTATTATTTATAAATTTCATGTAATTTAGACTTTAACGTACGTATCTTATTTGTAATTTTTGAAAAATCATAAAAAATTATAAAAATAAAATTATAAAAATAAAAGGATCCCATTAGGAATCCTTTTACGAAGATTACTCTTCTAAATTTTCAATTAAATTAGCTATTTCTTCAGCTGCTAAAGCTTCATCATCACCACTAGCGATAACTTTAACATTAGCATCTTTAGAAACTCCTAATGATAAAACTCCAATTAAGCTTTTAACATTAGCTTTTTTTCCATTGTACTCTAAGCTTATGTCTGATTTGAAAGCTGAAGCTTTTTTTACTAGTAAAGTTGCTGGTCTAGCATGTAATCCTGTTGAATTTTTAACTATAACTTCTTTAGTTACCATTATAAACACCTCTTTACTTTTATTTGTTATTTAACAATACTAACTTCTTAATTATACTCATTTTTCAAAAGAATTTCAACAACTTAAGAAAAGATTAACCTCTATTAATAAAGAAATTTATTAACAAATTTCTTTATTCTTTTTAATCCTTTAATTATTTCTTCTTTAGATGTAGCATAAGATAGTCGTATGAAGTTATCTTCTCCAAAAGCTACACCTGGTATTACAACAACATTTTCCTCTTTTAGTAATAAATTTGCAAATTCCATTGAGCCTTTTATATTAGCTTTTCTTAGAACTTTAGACACATCAACCATTACATAAAATGCACCTTTAGGCTCTATAAAAGTAACATCTTCAATATCACTTATAAGTTCTATCATAAGTTCTCTTCTTAAACTAAATTCTTTAACCATAGTCTTTAAAGTTTCTTGTTCTCCATTTAAAGCTTCTAAGGCCGCAAATTGAGCTATACTATTTGTATTTGATGTCATATGACTTTGAACATTATTCATTACTTTAATTAGCTCTTCATTATAACAAGCTGCATATCCAATTCTCCATCCAGTCATTGCATAAGCCTTTGAAAATCCATTTATAACTACTGTTCTCTTAAAAGCATCTTCACTTAATGAAGCAATACTTATATGTTCTTCTTTTCCATATATAAGTTTTTCATATATTTCATCAGAAATTATTATAATATCATTTTCTTTAGCAAACTTAGCGATAACTTCTAAATCTTTTTTTGAATATACAGTTCCTGTTGGATTATTTGGTGAATTTATTACTATTGCCTTTGTATTTTCACTTAAAGCTGATTTTAATTCATCATAAGTGACTTTAAAATCATTTTCTTTTTTTGTTTCTATAAAAACAGGAACTCCATCACTTAATTTAACTAATTCAGGATAACTTACCCAATATGGTACTGGTATTATAACCTCATCTCCTGGATTTAAAATTGCCATAAATACATTAGCTAAAGATTGTTTAGCTCCTGTTGATATAATTATATTTTTAATTCCATAGTTAAGTCCATTATCATAACGTAATTTTTTTGCTATAGCTTCTTTTAATTCTACTATTCCAGATGTAGCTGTGTACTTTGTCTTTCCTTCTTCCATAGCTCTAGTAGCAGCTTCTATTATATTCTTAGGTGTATTAAAATCTGGCTCACCTACTCCAAAGCTTACTACATCTATTCCTTCTTTTTTTAATTCACCTGCTTTAGCTGTTAATGCTAAAGTTAGTGATGCCCCTATGTTTTGTGCTTTTCTAGATAATATCATCTAATCCCCTCTTTACTGCTTTAAATTTATTTTATTACGCTTACAATATATCATTTTTATTATTTAAAGTAAACCAATAAAAAAATACTGCTATAAGTTAGAATACTAATAGCAGTATCTATTTATTTACCAAATTTAGTTCCTCTATAAACTTTATCTTGGTTGTATTATAAGCTTTATAGCTGTTCTTTCTTCACCATCAATTTCGATGTCTGTGAATGCAGGAATACAAACTATATCTTTTCCACTTGGAGCTACAAATCCTCTTGCTATAGCTATAGCCTTCACAGCCTGATTTATAGCTCCAGCTCCTACTGCTTGTATCTCCACAGTATTTCTTTCTTTTATTATAGCTGCTAGTGCGCCTGCTACTGAATTAGGATTTGATTTAGTTGATACCTTTAATACTTCCATTATATAAACCTCCTAGACCTTTTTAGGATACGTTTACATTTAATAGTTAACGTTTCCTTTACCATATAATATTTCTATACAAACTCTCTAATTCCTTCTTAAATAGATAAAATATTTTTAATTTTTATTTAAAATAATAAGAAAACTCTACTGAAATTATTCAGTAGAGTTAATTAAAACAATACATTTTATATCCAAAATATATTTTACATATTCATTTATTTAGCATAGTCAACTGCACGAGTTTCTCTTATTACATTTATCTTGATTTGACCTGGATACTCTAATTGTTCTTCTATCTTCTTAACAATATTTCTCGCCATCTCAATTGCCCCTGCATCGTCAACTTGATCTGGTTTAACCATAATTCTAATTTCTCTTCCAGCTTGAATGGCATATGACTTTTCTACACCTTCATATGAAGTAGCTATTTCTTCTAATTTTTCTAATCTCTTAATATAAGCTTCTAAAGTTTCTCTTCTTGCACCAGGTCTAGCTGCTGATATAGCATCTGCTGCTTGAACAAGTACTGCTTCAAGAGTTTGCATCTCTGTATCACCATGATGGGCTGCTATAGCATTTACCACAGCTGGTGACTCATGATATTTCTTTGCAAGTTCTCCACCTATAACAGCATGAGGTCCCTCATATTCTTGGTCAACACCTTTACCTATATCATGTAAAAGTCCTGCTCTTCTAGCTAGATTTACATCTAAACCTAATTCAGATGCCATTAATCCCGCTAAATATGAAACCTCTATTGAATGTTTTAAAACATTTTGACCATAACTTGTTCTGTACTTTAGTCTTCCTAGAAGCTTAATTATTTCTGGATGTAATCCATGAACACCAGTTTCGAAAGTTGCTTGTTCTCCCTCTTCCTTAATGTCATTTTCTACATCTTTAATAGCTCTTTCTACCATTTCTTCAATTCTAGCTGGATGAATTCTTCCATCTACAATTAATTTTTCTAAAGCTATTCTAGCAACTTCTCTTCTTATTGGATCGAAGCTTGAAAGAATAACAGCTTCTGGAGTATCATCTATTATTAAATCAACTCCTGTTAATGTTTCTAAAGTTCTTATATTTCTACCTTCTCTACCAATGATTCTTCCTTTCATTTCGTCATTAGGTAGAGCAACAACATGTACTGTAGTTTCAGAAACATGATCTGCTGCACATCTTTGAATAGCAGTAGTAATTATTTCTCTTGATTTTTTATCAGCTTCTTCTTTGGCCTTAGTCTCAAGTTCTTTGATCAGCATAGCTGATTCATGTTTTATTTCTCTTCTTATTTCATCTAATAACAATGTTCTTGCGTCTTCACTTGAAAGATTTGAAATTCTCTCAAGTTCAGTTCTTTGTTCACCGTATAAATTTTGTACACGTTCTTCAAGCTCTTGAATCTCTATAGATTTTTTATTCATGCCATCTTCTCTTTTTTCAAGCATTTCACCTTTTTTATCTAATGACTCCTCCCTTTGGATAAGTCTTCTTTCAAACCTTTGAATCTCATTTCTTCTGTCACGAGTTTCTTTATCAAGATCTTCTCTTAGTTTGTGCACCTCTTCTTTAGCTTCTAATATGGCTTCTTTCTTTATTGATTCAGCTTCTCTTTTAGCCTCCTCAAGTGTTAAATTAGCTTCTTTTTCTAAGCTTTCCACCCTATTTTTTGAAGCTTTTTGTATAAGAGTGTATTGAATAAAACCTACTACTCCTAATATTATTATTCCTATAAGTATTCCTACTACCATATAAACACCTCCTCGCTATTCTCTCTATAAAAACACTTCGCGTAGAAAGGTGTCATACTATTCTCACTGTAATTTTTTTGAATATGATAAACCAGTATTTGTTATTATTGTATAGTAATTTTAAACTTATGTCAAGATTACCCCTTGCGTATATTCTATGCTAAAAAACAAAAATTATTCTCTCATAATACAAGATATATTGCGCTTTCATAGTTTTTTTGTATTTAAAAAAACTATAAAATTTTATTAATGTTAAAATATTTATAAAATTTTAAATTCACACATTAAAATTAATCAATATTAGTAAAATAAAAAAAGATAAGGAAATCCTTATCTTTTTAACTTTCAACAGATTCTTCTGTATTTTTTTCCATATCTACTCCTTCAACATTCTTAGCTAAAGGAAGTGAATATTTTTCTCTTATTTGATTTTCTATATCTAAAGCAACTGCTGGATTCTCTTTTAAATACTGTTTAGCATTTTCTCTACCTTGGCCTAATCTTATATCTCCATATGAGAACCAAGCACCACTCTTTTGCACTATATTCTCTTTTACTCCAACATCTACTATATTACCTTCTTTTGATATACCTTCATTGTACATAATATCAAACTCAGCTTGCTTAAATGGAGGAGCAACTTTATTTTTAACTATTTTAACTCTTGTTCTATTACCAGTTATTCCGTCTCCTTGTTTTATTGAATCAATTCTTCTTATATCCATTCTAACTGAAGCATAGAATTTTAATGCTCTACCACCTGGTGTTGTTTCTGGATTTCCAAACATTATACCAACTTTTTCTCTTAATTGGTTTATGAATATTACTACACAGTTTGATTTATTAATTGTTCCTGTTAATTTTCTTAAAGCTTGTGACATTAATCTAGCTTGAAGACCAACGTGAGAATCTCCCATTTCTCCTTCAATTTCTGCTCTTGGAACTAAAGCTGCAACCGAATCCACAACTAAAACATCTATAGCTCCTGATCTAACTAATGCTTCTGTTATCTCTAAAGCTTGTTCTCCTGTATCTGGTTGTGAAACCACTAAATCATCTATATTAACCCCTAATCTTTTTGCATAAACTGGATCTAAAGCATGTTCTGCATCTATATACGCTGCTGCTCCACCTAATTTTTGTGCCTCTGCTACTACATGTAAAGCAACCGTTGTCTTACCAGAACTCTCTGGTCCATATATCTCAATAATTCTTCCTCTTGGTACTCCACCTATTCCTAAAGCTATATCAAGATCTAAGCATCCAGTAGAAACAGCATCCATTTGAGGAGCTCCTTGCTCTCCAAGTTTCATTACTGATCCTTTTCCAAATTGCTTCTCTATTTGCCCCATAGCCATCTCAATAGCTTTTAATTTATCTTTATCTATATTTGCCATACTTAACCTCCTTAAATAACCGAACATAAGTTCTACTACCATTATAATATATACAAAAAAAAAGTCAACATCAACATGAAGTTCTTAATAGAACTCCATGTCTTAATAATTGACTGTTTTTTAACTTTTAAAACATTATTTATAAGTATTTATAACATTTTTATTTTTTCTAAAGTAATCCACTCCAGAAATTATTGTTATTGCAACAGCTAAATATAAGAATATATCAGGAACATATATAAAGAAATTTCTTAAAAAACTGCTTCCTGCAACTAACTCATTAATTCCTGGTGAATTAATTATATTTACTTGTAACAACAAAAGAATTATGGCAATTATTTGTATTACAGTCTTAATTTTCCCCCACCAGCTAGCAGCTATAACCAATCCCTCTGATGCAGCTATGGTTCTTAAACCCGAAACAGCAAACTCTCTAGCTATTATTACAATAGCTGCCCATGCAGGAACTAATTGTAATTCAACTAAAGATATAAGAGCAGCCGTAACTAACAACTTATCTGCCAGAGGATCCATAAACTTACCAAAATTAGTAACTTGATTCCTTGATCTTGCAATATATCCATCTAGTTGATCTGTAATAGATGCTATTATGAATATAAGCGTTGCTATTAAACTACCATAAGGTAAGTCCTGATAAGCTATAAATACTAAGAATATTGGCACTAAAATTATTCTAATTAAAGTTAATTTATTTGCAAGATTCATTGCATACAACTCCTACCAAATCATATTCTAAGGCCTTTTCAATTTTAACTTTACAGAACTGGTCCTTTTTAGCTCCATTTCCTTTCACATAAATATATCCATCTATATCTGGAGCCATCTCATAGCTTCTTCCTATATAGTATTCTCCATTAAACTTTTCTATAAGAACATCATATTCTCTATCTACTTTGTTTTTATTAATTTCTTCTGATACTGCCTTTTGAAGTAACATTATTTCTTCTTCTCTAGCTTTTTTAACCTCTTCATCTATTTGATCTTCCATTATGGCAGCAGGTGTTCCTTCTTCTCTTGAATAAGTAAAGACTCCAACTTTATCTAATTTTACTGTCTTTATAAAATCTTTTAATTCATTGAAATCTTCCTCAGATTCTCCTGGGAATCCAACTATTAAAGAAGTTCTTAAAACTATATTAGGAACATTTTTTCTTAGTTCATTAATTTTTCCTATTATTTCTTCTTTTGTTGTCTTTCTACCCATTCTTTTTAAAACATTATTGCTAATATGTTGTATAGGCAAATCAAGATAATTACATACCTTATCATTTGCTGAAATCTCTTTTATAAGTTCATCATATATAGCTTCTGGATAACAATAAAGAACTCTTATCCACTCTATTCCTTCAATCTTAGCTAATTCTCTTAAAACTAAGTGAAGTTTCTTTTCGCCATATATATCTATACCATAATTAGTTGTGTCTTGAGCTATTAATATTAACTCTTTAACTCCATTTTCAGCTAATTTCTTCGCTTCTTCTACAATACTTTCTAAAGTTCTACTTCTAAACTTACCTCTGATTTTAGGAATAATACAATAAGTGCAGAAATTATCGCATCCTTCTGCAATTCTTAAGTATGCAGTAGCTTTATCAGTTGTTATCAACCTTAATCCTTCATTAATTGATATATCACTGTAATTTGTAGCTTTTACTTTTTCATTATTTCCATTTATAAAGTTCATTATAGCTTCATTTATTTTAGCATAATCATTAACACCTAACATTATATCTATTTCAGGCATTAATTCTAATAATTCATCACCATATCTTTGAGTTAAGCAGCCTGTAGCTATAAGTAACTTACAGTTGTGACTTGTTTTATATTTTGCCATATCTAATATTGTGTTTATGGATTCTTGTTTAGCCTTTTCTATAAATCCGCAAGTATTTACTATTATTATGTCAGCTTCCTTTGGATTATTAGTAAGTTCGTACTCATTCTGAACCATACCAAGCATGATTTCTGAATCAACTCTATTTTTATCACAACCTAAACTCACCATTCCTACCTTATATTTCGCCAAATCTACTTCCTCCTACGTTTAAATATATATTTCTTATTTTAAAACTCTTTTTTAAATTAAACAAGTTTTTATTTCATATTTTCTAATTGCTCTTTACTAACAAGCACTTGTCTTGGTTTGCTTCCATCTCTTCTAGAAATAACCCCACATTCTTCTAGTTCTTCTATTATTCTTGCCGCTCTATTAAATCCTATTCTTAATCTTCTTTGTAAATATGATGCTGAAGCTTGACCACTTTCAACTACGATTTCTATAGCTTCATCTAAAAGTTCATCTCTATCACTATCACCATTTCCATCTGAAGCAAGAGTTGCTGAATTTATATGCT
Source organism: Clostridium sp. (assembly GCF_029258205.1). Classification (GTDB taxonomy): domain Bacteria; phylum Bacillota; class Clostridia; order Clostridiales; family Clostridiaceae; genus Sarcina. The sequence continues at coordinate 48,197 of NZ_JARHZJ010000088.1, read as the reverse complement.
CTAATATATCCTCTTCATATTGAGCATCCTTTTGTGACTCTTTTATAAATGATACAACATGTTCAACTTCTTCCTCTGAAATAAAAGCCCCTTGAACTCTCTGAGGCTTAGACTCTCCAACTGGGTAGAATAACATATCCCCTCTACCTAAAAGTTTTTCAGCTCCTGCTGAGTCTAATATTGTTCTAGAGTCAACTTGACTTGAAACTGCAAAAGATATTCTAGAAGGTATATTAGCCTTAATTACCCCTGTAATTACATCTACAGATGGTCTTTGGGTAGCTATTACTAAGTGCATCCCTGCTGCTCTAGCCATTTGAGCAAGTCTACAAATATAATCCTCTACATCATGAGGACAAGCCATCATAAGGTCTGCAAGCTCGTCCACTATAATAACTATATAAGGAAGTTTCTCTGGAACTTCTCCTTTATTATATAAAGCATTATATGATTCTATATTTCTTACTCCATTGTCTGCAAAAAGTTTATATCTTCTAGTCATTTCATTTACAGCCCAGTTTAATGCCGCAGCAGCCTTCTTAGGATCTGTAACTACTGGAATTAGTAAGTGAGGAATTCCATTATAAACATTTAATTCAACAACTTTTGGGTCTACCATTAAAAGCTTAACCTCATCTGGAGAATACTTATATAGTATACTTACTATTAATGTATTTATACATACACTCTTACCAGAACCAGTTGCTCCTGCAATAAGCACATGAGGCATCTTACTTAAATCTGTAACAACAGCCTTACCTGTTATGTCTTTTCCTAAAGCGCAAGCTACCTTAAATTTATTATCTAAAAATTCTTTAGATTCTACAATTTCTCTAAAGAAAACTGGTGTTTGTTCTTTATTTGGAACCTCTATTCCTATCGCAGACTTTCCTGGAATAGGTGCCTCTATTCTAACCCCTTTAGCTGCTAATCCTAAAGCTATATCATCAGCTAAATTAACTATTTTACTAACCTTTATACCAGCCTTAGGTTGAAGTTCAAATCTAGTAACAGATGGTCCTTTTGTTACTTGAAGTATTTTTGCCTCTACTCCAAAACTCATAAGAGTTTCTTCAAGTTTAGCTGCATTAGCTAATAATGCCTTCTTATCATCTTTATCTAATTCATTATTATTATTTAAATTTAATAACTCTGCATTTGGTGCAATATAACTAGCCCCTACACTTGAATTTTTACTAGCCATATTATTTGATATTTCTTTATTTATAGATTCTTCATTTTTAGCATTTTCTGAATTGAATCCTCTTTGTTCTATTATGGTATTATCTAAACTTAAGTCCCTAGGCATTTTAGACTCTGGTTTAAATTGGTTTATTTTAATATTATCCTTTAATTGATTGTCCTTTTCTTTTTTATTATCCTCTATATCATTCAAAGAGGAATTTTTCATAAAGTCTAATATTTTTATCTTACTGTTATCATGTGAAGTCTCATCTTTTTTATAATCTTTATTTCTTTCATAACTATTATCTTTTTTCTTCAAATTAATATAATCATCTTTTTCATACTTTTTATCAACAAATTTAACTTTAAAAGCTTTTTCCTTAAAACCTCCAAAGAAATTTCTTATTGAAACTAGATTATAATCGAATATAAGCATTGAAGCTATAAGATATAATGTTATAAAAATGACAAAAAGTCCTATTTTACCTACTAATTTATATAGAGGTAATACAATTAAAAATCCTATTATACCTCCATGCCATTCACTTTGAGAATTCCATATAGTTTTTATAGATCTCCATATACTTCCTTGTACATAATAATCGTTTATATTCACAGTCTGAATAAGTAGCACACTAGTTATAAGTGCTATTGTTATCCCCAATCCTATTCTTGAAAATAACACCTCTCTTTTAAATAAGAAAAGCTTTGTACATAAATATATTATGTAAATCGGAATAAAAAAAGCTCCAATTCCAAAAAATCCTATCAAGAGAGTTCTTGATATAACACTTAAATATCCTGCTTTATCAGTATATAAACTAAACATAACAATTAAAGAAACACATATTGCTATTAAAGCATATATTTCTTCTGTAACTTTAATTTTGCTTTGATTTTTCTTTTTTTGAGTCTTAGTTGCGGTTTTCTTCTTTGCCCCAGCCATACTAAAATAAATCACCTCACCTATTTTAATTTAAAAATGGTAAAATACTTGTACCAAAAAATATTATATACATAAATGACTATAAATTGTCAAAATATTTTTATATTACATAAATAGAACCATAGATATCCTATGGTTCTAAATTATAAGCTTCTATTAAGCTATTTAACTTATCTAAGGCTTCTTTAACACCGCCAACTTCGTTTATTAATCCGCATTTAACTGCTTCTTCTCCAACTAATATTGTTCCCATATCGTTTAAAAGTTCATCTGTTTGCATCATCATTTTTTTTAGTACATCTAATTTAATTCCTGATGTCCTTGTTATAAAATCATTTATTCTCTCTTGCATTTTATTAAAATATTTAAATGTTTGAGGAACTCCTATTACAAGTCCATTCATTCTTATTGGATGTATTATCATAGTAGCTGATGGAGAAATAAAAGAATATTGAGATGCTGTTGCTAGAGGAACTCCTATAGAATGACCTCCTCCAATAACTAATGATACTGTTGGTTTTTTTAGGCTTCTTATCATCTCAGCAATTGCTAATCCTGCTTCAACATCCCCTCCAACAGTATTTAAAACAAATAATATACCTTTTATTCTATCATTTTGTTCTATATCAATTAATTGAGGAATCATATGCTCATACTTAGTTGTTTTAGTTTGTGGCGGTTGAACACTATGTCCTTCAATTTGCCCTATTATGGTTAAAACCTGTATATTAGAATCTTCTTTCTTATGTTCAGGTAAAACTGCTCCTATTTCTTTTATTTCGTCTATACTTTTATTTTGATTTTCTTTATTATGTTCCATATATCTCCCTCCTGTACTAACTTTATTTTGCACAGAAAGAAAATTTATATACATTATTTCATAAAAGCTTTATGAAGTGCTTTTATCGCTTCTTTTACATTTTTACTTTCAACAAGACACCAAATTGTCATATGTGAATCTGCTGTTTGTAAAACTTCTATGTTTTCACTATCTAAAGCACCTACTATTTTAGCCATAACTCCTGGAAGTCCTCTCATTCTTGAACCAACTATAGCTATAGTGCTTAAGTCTTCTACTAAACTATATTTTAAATCATTTTTCCTCATAATATCTTCAAATAATTCTTTAACACTTGAATCTATTGTAAATACTTTTTCTTTAGGGAAAATATTTATTAAGTCTAAACTTATCTTATTATTTGCAAGACTTTCTAAAATGGTCTTATAATTTATATTATTCTTATTTTCATCAGATTTTATAGAAACTTGAATTCTATTTCCTTGATGAGTTATTCCAGTTATAAACTTATTATTATCTACATCTCCTAAATTATCTATAATTGTACCAGTACAAGTACTCATAGTATTTTTTATTACTAAGGCAACATTACCTTTCATTGCTATTTCTACAGCTCTTGGATGAATTACCTTAGCCCCTTGGTCTGCTAATTGAAATACTTCATTGTAACTTATTTTATTAATAAGTTCAGCATCTCCAACTATTCTTGGGTCAGCAGTCATTATTCCATCAACATCTGTATATATTTCAATTTCTTCAGCCTTTAATGCTACTCCTAAAACTGCCGCTGTAGTATCACTTCCGCCTCTTCCTAAAGTAGTTAAGAATCCATTTCTATCAATCCCTTGGAATCCAGCAACAACAGGCACTTTTCCATCTTTGAGAACTTCTAATATTAATTTAGGATTTATATCTATAAAATCAGCACTTGAATAATTATCATCTGTAAGTATCCCTGCATTTCCTCCTGTTAACGGAATTGCTTCTATTTTTTCCCCTCTTAATTCATCACTCAAAACAACAGTGCTTATAATTTCTCCACATCCCATAAGTAAATCAGTAGCTAATTTATTTTCTTTTTTAAACTCTTCTGACACTAATCCTAAAAGTGTATCAGTTGCATAAGGTTCTCCGTTTCTTCCCATAGCAGATACAACAACCACTGGTAAGTATCCTTTATTGATTGCCCCTTTTACCTTTTCTACAACCATAGTTCTTCTTTCTTTTGTTGATACAGAAGTACCACCAAATTTTTGCACTACTATTTTCAAAATCCCCACACTCCTATAGTTTAGTTTTTTTTATCATGTCACTGTCTACATCTAGTATTATGGTTTTAGCTCCTATTCTTTTTACATTTTCCCACTCAATTTCTAAATATTCATCTGAGTTAAAAAGATTAAACTTGCCTCCACCTAAATTTACTATTAAATATTTTAGTTTTCCTTCTTCATCTATAATAACATCATTATTTATAAGTCCACTATACTTTTCACCATCATTTATATTTATAATTTCATATCTTTCTATTTCGCTTAAATACCTAACATTATTACTCATAAAACATACCTCCACTTATTTATTAAAACAATAAATAATATGTTGCTTATAAATAATATATGTCAATTCTCATTAAAAGATGTAGACTTTATGAATAAGAAAAAAATAAAAAGGCAATAATAATTGCCTTTTACTATTGCTGTTTATTTTCTTCTTCAGCCTCTTTTATTGCATCTTTTCTTGAAAGATTTATTCTACCTTGAGAATCAATTTCTGTTACTTTAACTAATATCTCATCTCCAACAGATACTATATCCTCAACTTTTTCTACTCTTTTATTATCTAACTTAGAAATATGAACTAATCCTTCTTTATTAGGTAACACCTCAACAAAAGCACCAAATTGAGCAATTTTTGTAACTTTACCTAAATAAATTTCTCCAGCTTTAACTTCTTTAGTTAAGCCTTCTATTATTTTAACAGCTTCTTTAACACCTTCTAATTCAGCTGATGAAACATAAACTAATCCATCTTCTTTTATATCTATTTTAACACCAGTATCAGCTATAATCTTATTTATAACTTTTCCACCAGCACCAATTACATCTCTGATTTTCTCAGGATCTATTTGTAAAGTTGATGTCTTAGGTGCATATTTTGAAACTTCTTTTCTTGGAGCTGGTATGCATTCTTTAATCTTATCTAAAATCATTAATCTTGCTTTCCTTGCTCCATGTATAGCATCATGTATAACTTTTTCTGATAAACCTTTTATTTTAGTATCTACTTGAATTGAAGTTATTCCTTTTTCTGTTCCGGCTACTTTAAAATCCATATCTCCAAAGAAATCTTCTAAACCTTGGATATCAGTTAAAACTTCTTCCTCAGTTAAATCTTTTGAAGTTATTAATCCCATAGCTATACCTGCTACCGGTCTCTTTATTGGAACACCAGCATCTAAAAGTGCTAATGTACTACCACAAACTGAAGCCTGTGAAGTAGATCCATTTGAACTTAATACTTCTGATACCAATCTTATTGTGTATGGGAACTCAGCTTCTGAAGGTATAAGTGGTTCTAAAGCTCTTTCAGCTAAAGCTCCATGACCAATTTCTCTTCTACCGGGTCCTCTTAATGGTCTAACTTCTCCAACACTATATGATGGGAAGTTATAGTGATGCATATATCTCTTAGATTCTTCTTCACCAATACCATCTAATATTTGAATTTCACTTATTGATCCTAAAGTTGCAACAGTCATTACTTGAGTAAGTCCTCTTGTAAATAGTCCTGTTCCATGAGTTCTTGGAAGTAATCCAACTTCACAACCAATGTTTCTTACTTCATCAAAAGCTCTTCCATCTGGTCTTTTTCCTTCTTTTAAAAGCATATGTCTTACCACTTCTTTTTGTGTATCGTGAACAACTTCTCCAATATCAGACATATTATCTGGATATTTTTCTTCAAATTCTTCATTGATTTTAGCTTTAACTTCATCCATTGCAGCATTTCTTTCATCTCTATCAGTAATGTGCATTGACTCACTAATCATATCAAAGGCAAATTCTCTTACAGCATCCTCTATTTCTTCTGATACTTTATGTAGTTCTGGTACTTTTTTCTCTTTACCAAACATACTTACGGCTTCTTCTTGGAATTTTATTATATCTTGACACTTATCAAACCCAAATTTGATAGCATTAATCATTGTGTCTTCTGGAATTTCATCTCCACCAGCTTCAATCATCATAACTCTTTCATTAGTTGCACAAACAGTTAATTGAAGTGAACTTTCTTCTCTTTCCTTTGAATTAGGATTTAGTATAAATTCTTCTCCTATTAATCCAACTTGAACTGCAGCTACTGGAGTAGTAAAAGGTATGCTTGATAAACATAATGCCATTGAGGCAGCATTTATAGCTAATATTTCAGGAAGGTTATCATTTTCTACTGAAACAACTGTACAGACTACTTGAACATCATTTCTATATCCTTTTGGAAATAAAGGTCTTAAAGGTCTGTCTATAGCTCTACCATTTAGTATAGCTTTCTCTGAAGGCTTTCCTTCTCTTTTTATAAATCCACCTGGTATTTTACCAACTGAATATAATCTCTCTTCGTATTCAACACTTAATGGAAAAAAATCTATTCCTTCTCTTGGTTTTTCTGATGCATTTACATTTGTTAATATTACTGTATCACCATAACTCATTAATATAGCAGCATCTGAAAGCATTCCTAATTTTCCGAACTCAACTTTCATTGGTCTTCCTGCTATGATAGTTTCATGGATATGATTCATATAAATACCTCCTTTCGGTATATAAAGGCTAAATTTTTAAAAATATTAATATTTTTAAAATAATAGAGCGGTAAAAAACCCGCTCTACTAAATTATCTTCTTAATCCTAATTCTTTGATTATAGCTCTGTATCTTTCAATATCTTGATCATATAAGTAGTTTAATAAACCTCTTCTTTGTCCAACCATCATTAAAAGCCCTCTTCTTGAATGGTGGTCTTTTTTATGTGTTCTTAAGTGATCAGTTAAAGAGTTTATTCTTTCTGTTAATAACGCAATTTGAACTTCTGGTGAACCAGTATCTCCTTCATGTCTTGCATGTTTAGCTATTATTTCTTGTTTTCTTATTTTATCCATTGTTATACCTCCGAAAATTTATCCCCTAGTTCCAAGAAAAAAGACGGTTACCCTTAAATCTTAGAGTTAGGTTCTATATAATTATATCAAAATTCGCTTTTCTTGTAAATCTTTATTACAAAGAAATTTTTATGTTACTTTCTTCAGCAAATTTTTTATCTTTAATTAATTGTTCTCTTAATTCTTCTAAAGAATTAAATTTTTTTTCATTTCTTATCTTACTTATAAAATAAAGTTTTATATACTTTCCATATATATCTTCATCAAAATCTAGTATGTGAGTCTCTACTGTAATATTCTTACCATTTACAGTAGGATTATTCCCAATTGAAGTTATACCTTTATAAATTTCTCCGTTAACTTCCAGATTAGTATAATAAACTCCTATCTTAGGAAGTATTATTTCATCATTGATCTTTAAATTAGCTGTTGGAAAATTAATTGTTCTCCCTATTTTCCTTCCACTTACCACTTCACCAATTAATGAAAAATATCTACCTAACATACTATTAGCATCCTCTAAATCTCCTTCTGATAAAGCTTTTCTTATTCTTGTTGAACTAACTACTTCTGATTTATATGTAAATGGATCTATAACATAAAGCTCTAATCCTTTTAAATCACATAATTCCTTAAGTAACTTAACATCACCCATGTTTTTATGCCCAAATCTATAGTTAAATCCAACAACAATTCCTTGTAAATTATAGTTTTTTATAAGATTTTCTATAAACTCTTCTGGCTCCAACTCCATAAACTTTTTATCAAACTCAACAAAACTACTCAAATCAACTTTTAAATCTTCAAGAATTTTTACCTTTTCATGTAAAGTTACTAAAAGTTTTGGAGCTCCTTCCTTGTTTATAAATGTTCTTGGATGATTTTTAAATGTATATACCATACTTAATGAATCATTCTTTTTAGATAATTCATTAATTTTATTTATTAAAGCTAAATGACCTTTATGAATTCCATCAAAACTCCCTAAAGCTACATAGGTGCCTTTTTGAACCACTCTCTTAAAATCATTATTTATTAAAATCATTGACTACTCCTCTATCAGTAATTTCTCCAATTTAAATCCTTTTTCATCTCTCTTCCCTAATCCTAAAAAAGCTCCATTTTCTTCATATACTCTGTATAGTTTATTAAATTCAACTTCATCACTATACATTCTAGTATCAAATACTTTAACTCCATTTATTAAAAGCTTACTAAACTTCTCATTTACTGTGATTTTTTCAAAAGCATCTAAAGCCTTTTCAATAGAAATAATATGATTTTCTAAAAGCTCTTCTGTTAAATCCTCTATATTTATTGATTCTTCTTTAGTAAATGGACCATTTTGTATTCTCTCTAAGGCAGTCATTGTTGCTCCAACATTTAATTTTTCACCAATATCATAACAAAGACTTCTTATATATGTCCCCTTAGAACAACAAACATCCATTTGTATATTATCATTTGATTCTATTATTATATTTTCAATAGAATAAATAGTAATTTTTCTAGCTTCTCTGTGAACTTCTATTCCTTGACGCGCTAATTCATATAATCTTACTCCATTTTGTTTTAAAGCAGAATACATTGGTGGAACTTGATCTATTGTTCCTAAAAAGGAGTTTATACAATTTAATATTTCATCCTTTGTTATATGTGATGCATTCTTCTTTCTTAAAATATCTCCTTCTAAGTCATATGTATCAGTAACCATACCAAGTTTTAAATTCACTCTATAAACTTTTTTATTTTCCATTATATAATCTATAATTTTTGTAGCTTTTCCAAGACATACAGGTAAAACTCCAGAAGCTGATGGATCTAAAGTTCCTGTATGTCCAACCTTTTTCATATTTGAAATCCTTCTTACTATGGCTACAACATCAAATGAAGTCATTCCTGTATTTTTATATATATTAATTACCCCATTCATATATTACACCATCTCTTTTGCAAGTATTTCTAATATATTATTTTTAGCTTCATCTATACTTACATTTTTAATGAATGCTCCTGCAGCTTTTGTATGACCTCCGCCACCAAAGTTTTCTGCAATCTTTCTAACATCTAATGTATCTTTAGATCTAAAACTAACTTTTACTCCTTCATCTACCTCTTTAAGAAGTATGCATCCTTCTACACCTTTTATTTGATTTCCTAATGATACAACATCCGAACTATTTTGAACTTCTTCACCAATAGAATCTATCATATTTTTAGTAATTCTCATAAGAACTATTTTGTTATTGCAAACTAGTTCCATATCTCCTAAAACTAAAGACATTAGTTTCATTTTAGCAAAAGGTTTATTATCAAATATATTTCTATGAATTTCATCATGTTTTATATAATTAACTAATTCTCCTGCTATTATATGAGTTCTTTCAGTAGAATTTGAATATCTAAAAGAACCGGTATCAGTTATTAATGATGTATATAAACATTTAGCTATATTTTCATTAATTTCAATCTTCAACTCCTTAAGCAACATAAATATTATTTCAGCTGTTGCTGAAGCCTCTGTATCTACATAGTTAACAACACCATACTTATCATTTGATAAATGATGATCAATATTAACTAAATTTCCTTTGAATCCACTTAAATCTGCAGAAATTCTTTCAATATTTCCACAATCTAATACTATAACACAATCAGTATCTTCTGATGGTTTTATAACTTCTCCAGTTATTTCCTCAACATAAGGCAGAAAGCTTAGGTTATCTGAGACTAAGTCTTTAGAGATAACATAAGCTTCTTTACCATAAATTCTAATGCCTTGAAGTAGTGCTAAAACACTACCTAAGGCATCACCATCTGGAGATACATGATATGTTATACCAATTTTCTTACTTTTATTTATAATTGATATTACATCATGAAATCTCATTTTTATTTCTCCTTGATTTTGTTTAGCAATGATTCAATATACATTGCATTATCTATAGAATTATCTTCTTCAAATAATATTTCAGGAGTACTTCTTAGCTTAACTCTATTTCCAACTTCTTTTCTTATAAAGCCAGCTGAACTTTTTAGAGCTTTTAAACTTTCCTCTTTTTCTTCATCACTTTTAGCGAATAGACTAACAAAAACTTTAGCATATCTTAAATCTTTAGTAACTTCAACTTGAGTTACACTCACCATTGCTGTTAGTCTAGGATCTTTTATTTGATTTCTTATTATATCACTTACTTCTTTTTTTACTTCTTCATTTATTCTTTTACCTCTGAAGTTAGTCATGTAAATCACCTCTTTATAAAATTAAAGTTCTTTTCTTTGAATAGCTTCCATAGTATATGCTTCTATTATATCGCCTTCTTTAATATCATTGAACTTTTCTACACTAAATCCACACTCATATCCAGCATTTACTTCTTTTACATCATCTTTAAATCTCTTTAATGATGCTAACTTAGATTCAAATATTACAATACCTTCTCTTATAACTCTTACATCTGCATTTCTAACTAATTTACCAGTTAATACATATCCTCCAGCAATTGTTCCAACATTAGAAATTTTATAAGTAGCTCTTATTTCAGCGGTACCTAATATAACTTCTTTATATTCAGGATCTAACATACCAATCATGGCTGACTTAATATCTTCTATAGCGTCGTATATTACTCTGTATGTTTTAACTTCAACTCCATCTCTTTCTGAAGCTACTACAGCATTGTTATCTGGTCTAACATTAAATCCTATTACTATAGCGTTAGATGCAGCAGCTAATGTTATATCTGTTTCTGATATAGCACCAACAGCTCCATGTATAACTCTTACCTTTACATCATCAGTTGATAATTTTTCTAATGATGCTTTTATAGCTTCAACAGAACCTTGAACATCTGCTTTAACTATAACTGAAAGTTCTTTGACTGAACCTTCTTTAATTTGGCTATATAAATCTTCCAATGAAACCCTATGTGAAGTTGCGAAACTTTCCTGTCTTATTTTTTCTTTTCTAGCTTCAGCCATATTTCTAGCTGTCTTCTCATCTTTAACAACTGTGAATCTATCTCCAGCAGCTGGTACTTCTGAAAGACCTAAAACCTCAACTGGAATTGATGGACCAGCTGATTTTATCTTCTTACCTGAGTCATCAAACATAGCTCTTATTCTTCCGTAAGTGCTACCAACTATAATTGAATCTCCCATGTGTAAAGTACCATTTTGAACTAGTAATGTTGCTACAGAACCTCTACCTTTATCTAATTTAGCCTCTACAACTGTTCCTTTTGCTTTTCTTCCAGCATCTGCTTTTAATTCTTGCATTTCTGAAGTTAAAAGAACCATTTCTAATAGAGTATCTATGTTTTCTCTATTTTTAGCTGAAACTGGTACTGCTATGATATCTCCACCCCAGTCTTCAACAACTAACCCATGCTCAGTTAATTCTTGTTTAACTCTATCTGGATTAGCACCTTCTCTATCCATTTTGTTTATCGCAACTATCATTGGAACGTTAGCTGCCTTACAGTGATTTATAGCTTCTACTGTTTGTGGCATTATTCCATCATCAGCTGCAACAACTAAAATAACTACGTCTGTTATTTGAGCTCCTCTAGCTCTCATTGCTGTGAAAGCTTCATGCCCTGGTGTATCTAAGAATGTTAAAGTTTCTCCGTTTACTTCAACAGTATAAGCACCTATATGTTGAGTTATTCCACCTGCTTCTGTACTTGTTACCTTTGATTTTCTTATAGCGTCAAGTAATGAAGTTTTACCATGATCAACGTGACCCATTACTGTTATGATAGGTGGTCTCTTAGCTAGATTTTCTTCTTCTACATCAGTATCTTCTTCGAACTCTTCTAAAGTATTCTCTTCTTCTTTTTCATAAACTGCAACCTCGTACTTTTCAGCAACTTTTTCAGCTGTTTCAAAATCTATTTCTTGGTTTATAGCAGCCATTACTCCTGTGAAGATAAGAGTTTTTATAACATCATTAACTGGTTTATTTAATTTCTCAGCTAATTCTTTAACTGTTATAGTTTTTCCAATTTCTATAACTTCAACACCTTGTTCTAAAGCATCATCTTCGCTACTTTTTTTCTTTTTCTTTTTCTTCTTAGCAACATTATTAACTTCTTCAGCTAATTCAGCTTCATATTCAGCAACCAATTCACTGTTTGTTTCACTTCCTGCTAAAAGCTCTTTTATTAATGCAGCATCTTCATCTTCTATAACGCTCATATGGTTTTTAACCTCAACGCCAAACTCATCCATTAATACGTTTATAAGAACTTTACTTGGAACTCTTAACTCTTTTGCCAATTCATAAACTCTTATTTTTGACATATATTCACCTCCGAAAATTTTTAGATGAACTAATTATTATTAGAATATGACAAAAGTTTTTCTGCCATATTCTCATCAGTTACTCCTAATATATTTATTTCGTATCTACCTATACTATATCCTAATTCTTCCTTTGAAAAATCATCTATGTATGGTATATCATACTGTTTACAGTACTTAACGAATTTATCTTTTGAACGATTTGAAATGCTATTTGAGAAAATAAATAAGTAGATCTTACTTCTTTTCATTTCCTCTTCACATTTATTATAACCCTCCAAAAGTTTACCAGCTCTTTTTGTAAGTCCTAAAAAATTAAGAAATTTATCCATTTATTATCTCATCCCTCAATCTATCATAGACTTCATCTCCAATGTTAGATTGAAGATTTTTATTTAATCTTTTTGCTTTAAATGCTTTTTCTAAACATTCAACACTTTTACAAATATAAGCCCCTCTTCCTGATTTTTTACCAGTTAAATCTACTGAAACTTCACCTTCAGCATTTTTAACTATTCTTATCAATTCTTTTTTAGGCTTCATTTCCATGCAACCATTGCACATTCTCATTGGAATTTTTTTAGGTTTCATCTTGTCACCTCCAAAGTCTAGAAGTTATTATTCTTCTATTATAGTATCTTCTTCAACAACAATATTTTCTTCTTGTAATAATTCTTCTGCTTTAGATTTGCTCTTTATATCTATTTTCCAACCAGTTAATTTAGCTGCTAATCTAACGTTTTGTCCTTCTTTACCTATAGCCAATGATAATTGACTATCATCAACTATAACCTTAGCTGATTTAGTTTCTTCATCAGCTTCTACGCTTATAACCTTAGCTGGACTTAAAGCATTTTCTATATACTCAGATGGAGTATTACTCCATTTTATTATATCAATTTTTTCATTTTTTAGTTCATTAACTATATTTTGAACTCTAACACCCTTAGGTCCAACACAAGCTCCCATAGCATCTACTGATTCATCATTTGAATAAACAGCTATTTTAGTTCTTGATCCAGCTTCTCTAGCTATGCTTTTTATTTCAACTATTCCTTCATATATTTCTGGAACTTCTAATTCAAATAATCTTTTAACTAAACCTGGATGTGTTCTTGAACATAAAACTGAAGCCCCTTTAGATGTTTTCTTAACTTCAACTACATATAATTGTAATTTTTCATTGAAGTTATATTTTTCTGTAGGCATTTGTTCATTTGGTCCTAAAACACCTTCTATTTTTCCTAAGTCTACAAATACATTACCTTTATCTTTTCTTATTACTGTACCAGGTAATATGTCAAATTCTTTTTCTACAAATTCTGAGTAAATTACATTTCTCTCAGATTCTTTTATTCTTTGGATAACCATCTGTTTAGCAAGTTGTGCTGCAACTCTTCCAAAGTTTTTAGGTGTTACTTCTATTTCTACTATGTCATCTAATTGATAAATAGCACTAATATCCTTTGCATCTTCTAAACTTATTTCTGTTACATCATCATAAACTTCTTCAACAACAACTTTTTGAGCATAAACATGGATTTCTCCTGATTTTTCATCACGTTTTACCTTTACATTTTGTGCAGTCGTTCCTGAATTAGAAAAATTTTTCTTATAAGCTGCTATTATAGCATCATCTATAGTTTCTAATAAAGCCTCTACTGAAATTCCTTTCTCTTTTACTATTTCAGATAATGCCCCTAGAAATTCTTCATTCATTTTTAAACCCTCCTTAAATTATATCTCCCCTTCAAGGTTAGCTGTCTTAATTTTATCTTTAGGAACTTTTATTTCATTTCCTTCACATTCAACTATTATTTCATTTTCTTGTACATCTTTAAGAATTCCTTTTACATTTTTTCTTCCGCTTAAAGAACTCTTAAATCCAACAAAAACTTCTTTTCCTATAAATCTATTAAAATGCTTATCAGTATATAACTTTCTATTTAATCCTGGTGATGAAACTTCTAAGAAGTAAGCATCTTTTATTGGATCTTCTATATCAAGCATATCACTTAATGCTCTACTTACAATTTCACAATCTCTTAGAGAAATTCTTTCCTCTGGATTTTCTATATATAATCTTAAATAATATTCATTATTTTCTTTTACATATTCAATATGATATAAATCATATCCCTTTTCTTTAACTATAGGAGCACAAAGTGCTTCAAGATCAGCTACAAGTTGTTCTTTTTTCATTATACTTCCCTCCCTTATTAAGTTTTAAATATTTACTTTATTGTACCCAATAAAGTAAATACCTATTAATTTATATAATAATAGGTATGCAAAAACGCAACTTTATTCTAAGTTGCGTTACAAATAGAAAGAGCGGGCTTTTCTGTCCCACTCCTTTACCTCAAACTATTAGTAAAAAACTTCTACTTATATAGTAACATAGTATATTTTATATTACAAGAAATTTTTAAAATTAGCCAAACAAACTAAGTTGGTTACTTTCTTGCATTCCTTCTAAGCATCCATGATTATCTAAAGTTTCTATTACAGTCTTTGAAACTTTAGATCTAAGTCTTAAATCTTCCTTTGAAATAAATTCTCCGTTTATTCTACATTCAACTATACTTTTTGCTGCATTATCTCCAACTCCTTGAAGAGCATTTAATGGAGGTCTTATACCATCTTCTTCTATCTTAAATTTAGTTGCTTCTGATTTATATAAATCAACTTTCAAGAAATTTAATCCTCTTTTATACATTTCATAAGAAATTTCTAAAATTGTTAAAAGCCCCTTTTCTTTTACTGATATATTATTTCCCATAGAATTTAATTCTTCCATTTTTGCCTTTATTGCTTCTTCACCCTTACAAATCAAGTCAGCATCAAAATCATCAGCTCTTACTGTAAAATATGTTGTATAGTAAGCTTCTGGATAATAAACTTTATAATATGCTATTCTAACTGCCATCATAACATATGCAACAGCATGGCCTTTAGGGAACATGTATTTTATTCTTTTACAAGATTCAATGTACCAATCCGGCACCTCTTTTTCTCTCATTAAAGCTTCATCCTCTTCACTAAGACCTTTTCCCTTTCTTACTTTTTCCATTATAGTGAATGCGGTCTTAGGAGGAAGATCTTTATACATAAGATAAACCATAATATCGTCTCTTGTTGCTATACAGTCTTTTAATGTAGTATAACCTTCTTTAATAAAGTACTGAGCATTATTAAGCCAAACATCAGTACCATGTGAAAGTCCAGATATTCTCACAAGGTCTGCAAAACTCTTAGGTTGAGTGTCCACAAGCATCTGCCTAACGAATTTAGTACCGAACTCAGGAAGTCCATAACTACCAACCTCACATCCTAATTCTTCTTTAGTTACCCCCAACGCCTCTGGTGATGTGAATAAACTTATAACCTTAGGATCATTTAAAGGTATTGTCTTAGGATCTAATCCAGTTAAGTCTTGAAGCATTCTAAGAACGGTAGGATCGTCGTGTCCAAGTATATCAAGCTTAAGAAGTCTACCACTTATTGAATGGTAATCAAAGTGAGTGGTTATAATATCTGTGCTAACATCATCAGCTGGATGTTGTATTGGACAAAAATTATATATTTCATTGTCACTCGGAACAACCATGATTCCCCCTGGATGCTGTCCACTAGTTCTTTTTATTCCTGTACATCCAATAGTAAGTCTTTCTATTTCTGCTTGAGATACAACTAATCCTCTTTCTTGAAGATATTTTTTAACAAAACCATATGCTGTTTTTTCAGCTACTGTACCTATAGTTCCAGCTTTAAATACATACCCTTTTCCAAAAAGAACCTCTGTGTACTTATGTACAACAGCTTGATATTCTCCTGAGAAATTGAGGTCTATATCTGGCTCTTTATCCCCTTCAAAGCCTAAGAATGTTTCGAAAGGAATATCATGACCATCCTTAATATACTCAGCTCCACAATCAGGACAATTTTTATTTGGTAAATCTGCTCCTGAACTTATAGAACCATCCAAGAAAAATTCTGATTTCTTACAATTTGGACAAACATAATGAGGAGGTAATCCATTAACCTCTGTTATATCTGACATTGTTGCAACGAAAGATGAACCAACAGACCCCCTTGAACCAACTAGGTAGCCATCTTCTAAAGATTTAGCAACCAATTTTTGCGCTATAAGATAAAGTACTGCATATCCATTATTTATTATAGAATTAAGTTCTTTATCCAATCTTTTTTGAACAACTTCTGGAAGATTTTCTCCATATATACTATGAACCTTATTCATAGTCATATTTCTTATATCTTCCTCAGCCCCCTCTATCTTAGGAGGAAACGTTTCATCTGGTATAGGTTTTACAATATCAACCATATTAGCTATCTTCTGAGTATTTTCTACTACAACTTCTTTACAAGCTTCTTCCCCTAAATATTCAAACTCTTTCATCATTTCATTAGTAGTTCTAAAATATAAAGGTGGTTGATTATCTGCATCTCCATATCCTTGACCAGCCATTATTATTCTTCTAAACACTTCATCATTAGGATCTAAGAAATGACAATCACATGTTGCTACTACCGGTTTATCCATTTCCTTTCCTAAATCATATATTTTTCTATTCAACTCTCTAAGTTCTTCTTCATCTTTTACATTTCCTTTTCGTATAAGGAATTCATTATTTTGTATTGGTTGAATTTCTAAGTAGTCATAAAAAGATGCTATTTCTTTTAATTCCGCATCTGTCTTTCCTTCTAAAACTGCCTTATATAATTGTCCTGCTTCACAAGCTGACCCAATTATTAATCCTTCTCTATACTCAGTTATTATACTTTTAGGAAGTCGTGGTCTTCTAGCAAAGTAATCTAAATGAGCCATAGAAACTAATTTATATAAATTCTTAATTCCAATTTGATTTTTAGCCAATATTATTATGTGATGTAGTGGAAGTTTTTTTATATCTATATTTGATAGATACTTCTCATTTAAAGTCTTAACATCATGAATATCCATTTCTTCTTTCATCTTTTTGAAAGAAAACTTTAATATTTCGGCAGTAGCCTTTGCATCATCAACAGCTCTATGATGATTTTCAAGACTAATCCCTAAATGTTTAGCAACTATATTTAACTTAACCTTTTTTAAATCTGGATAAAGATATCTAGCTAAAGGTACAGTATCCATTACAGGATTCTTTAAAGTTTTTCCCATATCGGCTAAGTTCTTTTTTATAAAACCAACGTCAAATGAAGCGTTGTGTGCTACCAATACAGATTCTCCTACAAAATCCATAAACTTAGGAAGCACCTCATCTATAGTAGGCTGTCCATTAACCATATTTTGAGTTATGCTTGTAAGTTCTGTAATCTTATATGGAATATTTACCTTTGGATCAACAAAAGCACTAAAGGAATCCACTATTTCTCCACCCTTTAACTTAACAGCACCAATTTCTATAATCTTATCATTTTTGCTTGAAAACCCTGTTGTTTCTATATCAAAAACTACATATTCATCATCAAAAGATTCATTATTTCCATTAATAACTATAGGAGTTCCATTATCCGCTAAATATCCCTCTACTCCATAAATAACTTTTATATTATTCTTTTTAGCAGCTATTTGAGCATCTGGAAAGGCCTGAACAACACCATGGTCTGTTATAGCTACAGCCTTATGTCCAAACTTTGCTGCTCTCTCAACAATTTTACTTGCAGCAGTTACGGCATCCATTGAGCTCATAGTTGTATGCATATGAAGTTCTACTCTTTTTTCCTCTGCTGTATCCATACGCTCTATTTTTGTAAGCTTATTTATATCTCTAGCCATTATTACAACTTCCTTAGCATAAGGATCCATAGTAGCTTCTCCTCTAACCTTACAATAAAGACCTTTTTTCACATTTTCTAAAACATGTTCTTTATCTTTATCTCTTAAGAAGCATTTAACAGCTATAGAACTTGTATAGTCAGTTATAAAGAATGTAAGTATTATTCTACCTGTCTTAGTTTCAAAAATATCAGTTTTAAACACATCTCCTGAAATAGAAACAATTCCAGATCCCATATCTATACTACTTATATCTATAGTATCTCCTTGAATATTTCTTCCCAGTACAGTATTTTCATTCCTTGGCTCATCTTTATAAGTTTTCTTCTCATAATTGCCTTTATTCCCGCCCTTTGATTTATGTTTATTGTCATTATTTTCTTTTTTAACAGACTTTTCTTGAGAAGCTTTAGCTTTCATAGTTTCTATAGCTTTTTTAGCAATTTCTTTATTTTCATTTATTTTTTCATCATTATAATTCTTATTAGCTAAACTTTCATCATATTTAACTTCTACCAAAGAATTTATTCCAAAGAATGATTTTATATATCCCTTAATATCTCTATCTATATGTTTTCTATTGACAAAAGTACATAAAAATTCAGAACCATTTTTTATAATTATTTTTTCTTCTTCAATTACTATAGAAGAATTAAGTAAAACTTCTTTTAAAACAGGATGCTTCACTATAATTTTTTCGCAAACATGATTCCAATGCTGATCTACTACCTGTTTTAAAGTTATATCAGAAATATCTATATAGTACATAATTTCTATATTTATTTCAAAACCTATAGCTTTCTTTATGTAATTCTTAATTATTTTCTTTTGTTCTTCTGACAATTGATCTTTACTTTTTATTATAGTTCTTAAAGTATTACTCCTTTTCAACAATTGAAACTTAGTTATTTCAAACTCTAAATCATTAAGATTATCATCTGATTTTATAGATCTGTTAATCTGTTTAACAAACTCGTTACTCAAAATCTAAGCCTCCCTTTGAATTTTATTTTAATTTATCCCTATACGACATAAAGAAGGGATATTAATCCCTCCTTTAAACTATATTGTTTCTATTATCTTTATAAGCTCTTCAACCAAGTCTTCTTCTTTTACTTTTTTAATTATTTCACCTTTTCTAAATATAAGACCTTCACCTTTACCTCCAGCTATTCCAATATCTGCTTCTCTTGCTTCTCCTGGTCCATTTACAACACAACCCATTACTGCAACCTTTATATTTTTCTTGCAAGAACTTAGTCTTTCCTCTACTTCTTTAGCTATGTTTATTAAGTCTATTTGAGTTCTTCCACATGTAGGACATGATATAAACTCTACTCCTTCTTTTACATATCCAAAGTTTTTAAGAATTTCTTTACCTACTTTTATCTCTTCAACAGGATCTCCTGTTAAAGAAACTCTTATAGTATCACCAATTCCTTCTGCAAGTAAAGTTCCTATTCCTATAGCAGATTTTATTGTTCCTCTCCAAGGAGTACCAGCCTCAGTAACCCCTAAGTGAAGTGGATAATTTGTTTTTTGTGAAGCTATTCTATAACTTTCTATCATAGTTTCAACATTTGATGATTTCATTGAAATTACTATATCATGAAAATCTAAATCTTCTAATATTTTAACATGTTCTAGTGCACTTTCAACTAGAGCATCTGGGGTAGGCTTTCCGTATTTTGCTAAAAGCTCTTTTGATAATGATCCTGAATTAACCCCTATTCTTATAGGAATATTTTTTTCTTTACAAGCCTTTACTACAGCCTCTACCTTTTCTCTTGATCCAATATTTCCTGGATTTATTCTTATTGCAGAAACTCCATTTTCTATTGCTTTTAAAGCTAATCTATAATCAAAATGAATATCTGCAACTAGTGGTATATTTATTTTTGCCACTATATCTTTTATAGCACAAGCTGCATCTATATCTAAAACTGCACATCTAACAATATCACATCCAGCTTCTTGAAGCTCTTTTATTTGTTTAACCGTAGCTTCTACATCTTTTGTATCTGTATTGGTCATAGATTGAACGGAAACTCTAAAATCTCCTCCAACATATATGTTTCCAACTTTAACTTTTCTAGTTTCTTTTCTATTCACGATTAATTCCTCCAAATTTCTATAGTATCGGGAATATTATATCTTTTATAGTAACTAATACCATAAGTCCCATAAGCAACATGAATCCAACGGTATTTACAGCTTCAATATACTTGGCAGGTATTTCTTTTCTAGTTATCATTTGAATAAGCTCTATAAATATTCTTCCACCATCTAAAGCTGGGAATGGTAAAAGGTTAAATACTGCTAATTGAACACTTAAAAATGCCATAAACCATAAAAGAGTATTTGCTCCTGCCTTTGCTGCTTGCCCTGACATTTTAATTATTGTAACAGGACCTCCTACATCAGTTTTTAAATTTGCTTCTCCTGTAAAAATAGTTTTTAATGCAATAAAAGACTGAGATACAAGACTTCTTGTTTCATTAAATCCTTGTTTTATTCCTTGAAGCAAAGTAGGCTTTTTAATAAAATCATATCCTATTCCAACTTGATAAATTCCACTCTCATTTAAAATCGGCTTTACTGTTTTTGTTAAGACATCATTGCCTCTTTTTATTTCTAATTCAACTGGATTCCCCTTAGCTAAGGCTAATCCCATTACAAAATCATTAGTTGTATGAATTTTATTTCCATCTATTTTTAGGAATTCATCTCCCTTTTCAATTCCTATTTCTTGTGCTGGTGAATTAGGTACTACACTTGCTACTTTATTTTCTACAAAGCCAGAGCTCATAGCTAGCCCAATAAATATTATAAGGGCTAATACATAATTCATAAATGCACCTGCTCCCATAACAAGTATTCTCTGAATAGGAGTTTTTGCATTTAAGCTTCTTGAATCATCACTTTCATCATCTTCACCAAGCATTTTAACGAATCCACCAAAAGGAAGAATTCTTAAATTATATTCTGTTTCTCCAACTTTTACACCAAAAAGCTTTGGTCCCATACCAATAGCAAATTCCTCAACATAAATTCCATTTAATTTAGCTACAATAAAATGTCCAAGCTCATGAACTAAGATTAAAGCACTAAATGCTAATAAAGCAAAAATTATATACACTCTTTTCCCTCCTAGTTATATTTTTCATATATATATTGTCTTACTTCTTTGTCTAAATTTATTACATTATCAAGAGTAACCTCTTTGTTGTAATCAAAATCATTCATACACTCTTCTATTATCTCTGGTATTTGTAAATATGTTATCTTTTTATTTAGGAATAGTTCAACACACACTTCATTAGCCCCATTTAAAATTGTTGGCATAAGCTTTCCTTTTTCTCCTGCTTCATAAGCTAATTTTAAGCATTTAAATGTATCTAAATCTGGCTTTTCAAAAGTCAACTCTCTAATCTTGAATAAGTCTAATTTTTCACTAATATTTCCTTCTCTATTTGGATAATTTAAAGCATATTGAATTGGTAACTTCATATCTGGTACACCTAACTCAGCTATAACTGCTCCATCAGTATATTGAACCATAGAATGTATTATTGATTGTGGATGAACTACAACCTCTATATCTTTATAAGGACAATCAAATAACCAATGAGCCTCTATAACTTCTAATCCTTTATTCATTAGAGTTGATGAATCTATTGATATCTTTTGACCCATATTCCATTTTGGATGCTTAAGAGCTCTTTCTGGAATTACTGATTTCAAATCATCTATAGTAAATCCTCTAAAAGGTCCTCCAGAAGCCGTTAAAAGTATTTTATCAATTTTGTTATGTGCATTTCCTTGTAATGATTGAAATATAGCACTATGCTCTGAATCTACCGGAAGTATTTTCACTCCATTTTCTTTAGCTTCTCTCATAACAAGTTCACCTGCTACTACTAAAGTTTCTTTATTTGCTAAAGCGATATCTTTTCCTTTTCTTATAGCTTCAACAGTTGGTTTTAATCCAATCATACCAACAACTGAAGTAACAACTATATCAACTTCATCTAAAGTAGCAACTTTAACTAATCCTTCCATACCGTAGATAACTTCACATTTTAACCCTTCACTTTTCACCAAATCTACAAATCTTTTGTAAGACTCCTTATGATTTATTGCAACGTATTTAGGTGAAAACTCTTTTATTATATCCAATGTTAATTCTATATTTCTATTAGCTGTTATACCAACTAATTCAAAATCCTCTTTATGAAATCTTAATACATCTAAAGTTTGAGTTCCTATAGAACCAGTTACACCTAGTATAGATACTCTTTTCATATTCTTTCCTCCTAAGTTCTTCCTTAAACATAATAGACTAAAATTATCTATTTAACCTATTATATTATTTTATATCATTATATCTCTAAATACAATAATACACATTTATTATGTATTCTTTTAACAGAAAGTTGTCTATTCATTGATAAACCTTTTTTTCTAAATTAGATTTTTTTCTTTAAAACCATTCCCATCTTTATAAATATATCTACATAATAAATATACTCAAGTTATTACTTAATATTCTATCAATAACCTTATATTTTTCTTTTTAAATTAAATATATAATGAAAATATTTATCTCTAAAAATAAATATAAATAAAAAATTTTATAAAAAAATGCTTTAGAAAATCTAAAGCATTAAAATTTTAAGACAAGTGTTAAATAAAAGAATACTATTGTTCCAGCAAATAATATACTGTCAAATCTATCTAATATTCCACCATGTCCTGGTATTAAATTACTATAATCTTTTATTCCTGCGTATCTCTTTATTGATGAAGCAACTAAATCACCAAACTGACAGAATACTCCGCATAATATACCTATTATAAAGTAATGATATATAGGTATTAGAGAAAAACTATTATATATTATTATACCAAATATTCCACAAGCTAATGTACTTCCTAATATTCCTCCTATAGAACCTTCTATAGTCTTCTTAGGACTAACCTTTGGGCATAATTTATGTTTACCAAAGAATCTACCTGAATAATATGCAGTAGTATCACAAAGCCATGATGATAGGAATATTAACCAAACTAGGTATTGTCCACCTTCTTTGATGTTTACTAAGTGTATGAAGCTAAAGAAAACTCCTACATATATAAATCCTAAAATAGTAACTGCAACATCTATAAATGTGTATTCAATATCAAGTATAGGAACACAAAGTAATATAAATGTAGCTAGTATTATTAAAAATGATAACATTTCAAAATTATTTGAAGTTAAGTAATATAATATTAATAATATATATCCTGCTATAGAAATAGGCTTTAATTTTGCTACTTTAACAGTTTTATAATATTCATATAATCCTGCAAAAGACAGAACAATAGTAAATAACTTAAGCCAAATTCCTCCTAGGAATATAAAAGCAATAAACGGAGCCATTATAAGTGCTCCTACATATCTGCTATTAGATTTCACCCAAATCACCTCATTATTTAATTCCACCAAATCTTCTATCTCTATTTTGATAATCAAAAATAGCTTTTCTTAAATCTTTGCCATTAAAATCTGGCCAGTTTATTTGAGAATACCAAAATTCTGAGTATGCACATTGCCATAATAAGAAGTTGCTAAGTCTTTGTTCTCCACTTGGTCTTATTATAAGATCTGGATCTGGCATTCCTTTAGTATAAAGATATTCATTAAACATATCTTCATTTACATCCTCTGTACTTATTTTACCAGCTTGAACATCTTCTATTACAGACTTTATACCTTTAACTATTTCATTTCTTCCCCCATAATTTAATGCTAAACTTAAAACTACACCATTATTATTTTTGGTCTTTTCCATAGCCCCAATTATAGCTTTTTTGGGTTTTTCCGGGAATTTTGATAAATCACCAATAGTTTGTACCTTTACTCCGTTTTGATGAAGTTCATCAATTTCATTTTTTATGAATTCAACAACTAACTTCATAAGAGCATCGACTTCATCTTTGGGTCTTTTCCAATTTTCAGTAGAGAAAGCATATAAAGTTAGATATTTAACTCCTAATTTATCACATTCTTTTACAATAGTTTTTATAGTCTTAACACCAGCTCTATGTCCCATAGTTCTTGGAAGCCCTCTTTTTTTTGCCCATCTTCCATTACCATCCATTATTATAGCAATATGTTTTGGCATTTTCTCTTTACTTAGAACTATTTCTTCTGAATCTTCATTTACTTTTTTACCAAAAAAATCTAACATAGAAGGTTCCTCCTTATAATTCAATTATAAAATAAAAAACCTGCTAAAGAGCAGGTTTTTTTAAATTAAATTGACATAATCTCTTTTTCTTTAGCTACCACTATACTATCTATTTCTTTAACAAACTTATCTGTTAATTTTTGAATGTCATCTTCACCCTTTTTCATTTCATCTTCAGTTATAGTTCCTTCTTTTTTGAAGTTTTTAACTTTATCATTTGCATCTTTTCTTATAGATCTTATAGCAACTTTAGCTTGCTCTCCAACTTTTTTAACATTTTTAACTAAATTTTTTCTAGTTTCTTCAGTTAATTCTGGAACTAAAAGTCTTATTATAGCACCATCATTATTAGGATTGATTCCTAAATCTGATTTTAAGATAGCTTTCTCTATTTCCTTAAGCATCGGTTTTTCCCAAGGTGTTATAACTAACAATCTCGGTTCTGGTGATGAAACATTAGCTACTTGATTTAAAGGACACATACTTCCATAATACTCAACTTGAATTCTATCTAACATAGTTGGGTTAGCTCTTCCAGCTTTCATTGTAGCTAATTCTGAATTTAAAGAATTTATAGTTTTATTCATTTTTTCTTCTGATTTTTTTATAACGTCCTTAATCATTTAAAACTCCTCCTTATTTTTTGCTTACTATTGTTCCTATATTTTCTCCTAAAACAACTCTTTTGATGTTTTCAGGATTATCTAAAGCAAATACTAATATAGGTATGTTATTATCCATACAAAGTGATGTTGCAGTTGAATCCATTACTTGTAATCCTTGCTCAAGTACTTCTATATATGACAATTCATCATATTTTTTAGCATCATCGTATTTATGTGGATCTTTGTCATAAACTCCATCAACTTTTTTAGCTAATAATATTACATCAGCTTCTATTTCAGCTGCTCTTAATGCTGCAGCTGTATCAGTTGAAAAATAAGGATTTCCTGTTCCTGCTCCGAATATTACTACTCTACCTTTTTCTAAATGTCTCATAGCTCTTCTTCTGATATATGGCTCTGCTATTTCCTTCATTTCTATAGCAGTTTGTACTCTAGTGTCTACTCCTAAAGATTCTAATGAATCTTGAAGTGCTAAAGCATTTATTGAAGTAGCTAACATTCCCATATAATCAGCAGTAGTTCTGTCCATACCTTCTCCACTTCTACCTCTCCATATGTTTCCTCCACCGACAACTGCACCTACTTCTATTCCCATATCAACAAGCTCTTTTACAGCTTTTGCTATGTCCATTGCTATGTTAAAGTCTATCCCAAAACCATTTTCACCTGCTAAAGCCTCACCTGATAACTTAAGCATAACTCTTTTGTATTTACAACTTCCCATCTTAAACCTCCAAAAAGCTGAATTCTCTATTTTTGTTAATTTTTTATATCTATATTCTAAAAAAAGAGAACACAATGTGTTCTCTTATGTTATTATTTTCCGCCCATTTTAGCTACTTCTTCAGCGAAGTTTTCTTCTTTCTTTTCGATTCCTTCTCCTCTTTCGAATCTTACGAACTTAATTATAGTTATTGGAGAACCTACTTCTTTTGATTTTTCTTCTAATAATTTAGCTATTGACTTATCGCCATCTTTTACCCAAGCTTGATCTAAAAGACAAACTTCTTTACAGTATTTTTTGATTCTTCCCATTACCATCTTATCAACGATGTGCTCTGGTTTACCTTCATTAAGAGCTTGAGCTCTGTATATTTCTTTTTCTTTTTCTAAAGATTCTTGATCAACATCAGCTTCTGATAAGAATAATGGGTTAGCAGCAGCTATTTGCATACAAACATCTTTAGCAACTTCAGCTAATACTGGTGATGAAGCTTCACATGCTAATTCAGCCATAACACCTATTCTTCCGCCACCGTGAATGTAGCTTTGAACTAATCCATTTTCAACAGAAAATCTTTCGAATCTTCTTACGCTCATGTTTTCACCGATTTTAGCGATTAATTCAGTTAAAACTTCTTGAACAGTCTTGTCTCCGTCTAATTTTTCTGCTAATAATTCCTCTACAGTGTTTACATTTGAGTTAGCAACTAATTCTGCTACTCTTCCTGCAAATCCAACGAACTCTTCGTTTAAAGCAACGAAGTCAGTTTCACAGTTGATTTCAACTATTGAACCTTTTTTCATATCTTCTGATACGTAAGTTTTAACGATACCTTCAGCTGCTACTCTTCCAGCTTTTTTAGCTGCAGCTGCTAATCCTTTTTCTCTTAAAATTTCAACTGCTTTTTCCATATCTCCATTAGTTTCAGTTAGCGCTTTTTTACAATCCATCATTCCTGCGCCAGTTCTTTCTCTTAACTCTTTAACTGCTTTAGCTGTTATCATTGAAATTCCTCCTGACTATTTAATTAAAAAGGTAAACGAAGCAGAGAGCCTCATCTACCTTTTCAGTATTTATCTTAATATTACTCTGCTAATTGCTCGCCTTGTCTTCCTTCAATTATAGCGTCTGCCATTTTGCTAGCTATTAATTTAACTGCTCTTATAGCATCGTCATTTCCTGGAATTACGTAGTCAACTTCTTCTGGATCACAGTTAGTATCAACTATAGCTACTACTGGGATTCCTAATATTTTAGCTTCTGCTATTGCATTCTTTTCTTTTCTTGGATCAACAACAAACATAGCTCCTATGTTTGAAGCGTCTAGTTCTTTGATTCCACCTAAGTTTCTTTGTAATTTTTCTCTTTCAAGTTTTAACTTTATTACTTCTTTTTTAGGTAAAACGTCAAATGTTCCGTCTTGTTCCATTTCATCTAATTTGTTTAATCTGTTTATTCTTGTTTTTATAGTTGCGAAGTTTGTTAACATTCCTCCTAACCATCTGTGGTTAACGAAGTACATGTTTGATCTTTCTGCTTCTTCTTTAACAGCTTCTTGAGCTTGTTTCTTAGTACCAACGAATATTACGTCTTTACCAGCTTCTGATACTTCTCTTATAAAGTTGTAAGCTTCTTCAGCTTTCTTTACAGTTTTTTGTAAATCGATTATGTATATACCGTTTCTTTCTGTAAAGATGTAAGGAGCCATTTTAGGGTTCCATCTTCTTGTTTGATGTCCGAAATGAACACCAGCTTCTAATAATTGTTTCATTGAAATTACTGACATTATTTTTCCTCCTAGATTGGTTATTTCCTCCACTATCTTCTTTACTATAAGCACTACTTAAAGTAGCACCAGCTTATAGATTCGATAATGTGTGTATTTGTTACCTTTGATAGTATAACATAGGGTTATAAAAGTATCAACAAGATTTTTCAAAGTTTTATAAAATAATATTATGTCACCATTAAACTTTTCATATAATTAAATTTTATATCAAATTATCTATAAATATACTCAAAAAGACTAATTAATTATAAAGAATTACTTATTTCTATTAAATTTCTTATGAAATATGTAAGTAATAAATTTATGTTTATTTCATGTATTATTAGCTTATTATATAAAAAAAAGAAGAAGATGTAATAAACACCTTCTTCAAATATTATTTTATCTTTTTAAGTTCATACATTAACTTTTCGTTTAATATTTTTATATGAGTACCCTTCATTCCAAGACTTCTTGATTCAATAACTCCTGCACTCTCAAATTTTCTAAGAGCATTTACTATAACTGATCTAGTTATTCCAACTTTATCAGCTATCTTAGAAGCTACTAATAATCCTTCATCTCCATTTAATTCATTAAAAATATGTTCTACAGCTTCTAACTCTGAGTAAGATAAAGTTCCAATAGCTAATTGAACTACTGCTTTTTTACGAGCTTCTTCTTCTATTTCACCTTGTCTAACTCTTAGAAGCTCCATCCCAACTATTGTAGCACTATATTCTGCTAAAACTAAGTCATCCTCATTAAATTCTTCCCCAAACCTAGCTAATAATAAAGTACCTAATCTTTCTCCATTGCCAACTATAGGAACAATAGTTGATATTTTTTTAGATATTAAACATTCTCCTACCCCTTCAAAAACACATATACCTTTATTAGGTATATTGGCAATTGTATCTTGAATGTTTATTAATTTATTATTATAGTCTTGTGGAAATTTTCTATCAACAACAACTTTCTCTTTCATTATGTCACATTCAAATTTTTCAGAAAAAGAATAACCTAATATTCTACCTTTTCTTCCAACTAAATATACGTTGCACACCATAACATCACTCAATAATTGGCATATATCTCCAAAATCTATAGCTTCAGTACCTGATTTTTGTAAAATCTTATTTAATCTTCTAGTTTTACTAAGTAGTGTTGACATTATATCCTCCTCGCACCATTTTACAAAAGATGTAAATTTCAGAATTTTTAAAATATTCTATATTAACCTCATTATTTAAATATTAACATAGTAAATACTTCATTTCAACCAGTAATGCTAATGGAGATAAGGACTAAAAACTACTTTTCTAAATTATTTTCATCATTGCTTTTTTCAATTATTTTTTCATATTTACATTCTTTATCACTACACTGTAAATATTCACCTTTACTCTTAGAATATCTCTTAACCATATATGAACCACATTCTGGGCATTTTTCATTTGTTGGTTCATACCAACTTACGAAATTGCACTCTGGATAATTACTACATCCATAGAACCTATTTCCCTTTTTACTTCTCTTAACTAAAATTTTCCCTCCACATAATGGACAATTTGCATCAACCTCTTCAACTATAGGTTTTGTATTTTGACATTCAGGATACCCTGGACAAGCTAAGAAGTCTCCAAATCTTCCATGCTTAATAACCATAAGTCTTCCACATTTATCACAAGGTACATCACTAACTTTATCTTCTATAATAATCTTAGATATCTCCTTTTCTGCCTTTTCTATATCTTCTTTTAATGGAGTAAAGAATTCATCTACTATATGAGTCCAACTTTCTTTTCCAGCTTCAACATTATCAAGTTTAACTTCCATTTCTGCAGTAAAGTCAGTATCAACTATCTGCTTAAAATAATTTGAAAGTATATCATTTACTATAAAACCCAATTCTGTAGGTATAAGAATCTTTTTCTCTCTATCTACGTATTTTCTACTTATCAATGTAGATATTGTTGGAACGTAAGTACTTGGCCTTCCAATACCTTTTTCCTCTAAAAGCTTAACGAAAGCAGCCTCTGAATATCTAGCAGGTGGTTGAGTAAAATGTTGTTTACCTTCAATTGATTCTTCTTTTAAAACTTCATTTTCTTCTAATTCAGGTAAAAGTACTGATTCTTCCTCTTCTCCTGATATATACTCATAAACTTTCATGAAACCATCGAATTTTATAGTAGATCCACTAGCTCTCAATGTATAATCTCCATTTTTAATCTCTAAGCTATGTGTATTTAATATACATGTAGCCATTTGACTTGCTATGAATCTTTTCCATATTAAAGTGTATAACTTATATTGATCATTACTTAAGTTTGCCTTAGCAATCTCTGGTGTTATTTCAACATATGTAGGTCTTATAGCTTCATGCGCATCTTGTATATTTTTCTTTCCTTTATATACTCTTGGCTCCTCTGGCACATACTCTTTCCCATATGTTTCATCTATAAAGTTAAGTGCTTTTTCTTGAGCTTCCTTTGATATTCTAACTGAATCAGTTCTCATATAAGTTATTAAACCTACAGTTCCAAATTTTTTCACCTCAACTCCTTCATAAAGTTGTTGAGCTACTGACATTGTTTTCTTTGTCATAAAGTTAAGTTTTTTACTTGCCTCTTGTTGAAGAGTACTTGTAGTAAATGGGGCTAAAGGATTTTTATTTTTAGTTCCTTTTTTTATCTTGCTTACTATATATTCATCTTCTTTAAGTTCATCTATTATTTGATCTGCTTGCTCTTTATTTTTTATTTCTATCTTTTTCTTATTTTTAGTTGTTAACTTAACAGGAAAAGACTTCTTACCTTTTTTAAGTTTAACATCAACAGTCCAATACTCTTCTGGATTGAACTTCTTTATTTCTTCTTCTCTGTCACATATAAGCTTTAATGCTGCTGACTGAACTCTTCCAGCACTCAATCCCCATTTTACATTTCTCCATAGAATTGGACTTATTTCATATCCAACTAATCTATCTAACACTCTTCTTGCTTGCTGAGCATCTACTAAATTAGAATTTATTTTTCTTGGATGCTTTATTGAATTTTTAACAGCACCTTTTGTTATTTCATTAAATTCTATTCTACAATTCTCGTTTTCATCTATCTTAAGAACATTAGCTAAATGCCAAGATATTGCTTCCCCTTCTCTATCAGGGTCAGTTGCAAGATATATCTTATCACTTTTTTTAGCTAACTTTCTAAGTTTGCTTAAAAGTTCACCTTTTCCTCTTATTGTTATATATTTGGGATTATATTCATTTTCTATATCAACGCCTAATTGGCTTTTTGGCAAATCTCTTACATGTCCCATGGAAGCTTCGACTACATAATTTTTCCCTAAATATTTTTCTATTGTCTTTGCTTTAGCTGGTGACTCAACAATTACTAATTTTTGACCCATCGTAAACTCTGAATTAAATCCAGAGTGTTCACCCCCTCAAACTATCATATTATTTTTGTATAATAATCTCCTGGTATAACTTCTATTTTATTTTCAAATTGCAATTCACATAATAACTCATATATGATAGATGTGTCAATATTTGTTACTCTTATAATATCGTCTATATGTAGAATATTATTCTCTAATATACTTAAAAGCAACTGATTAATATCTGAATTCTCCTCTTTTTTGCCATCTTTATTACATTTTCCTTCTTTTTTCATTTTAAAAGGTATTGAATTTAATAAATCACCTATATTAGTAAATATACCTGCTCCATCTTTTATAAGATTATTACAACCTTTACTCTGAGAAGAAAATACATCTCCAGGAACTGCAAAAACATCCTTCCCTTGATTTATAGCATAATTTGCAGTTATTAAAGACCCACTTTTTTCTCCAGCCTGAACCACTATAACTGCTTCAGATAATCCGCTTATTATTCTATTCCTTTGAGGAAAATTATATCTAAGAGGTGGTGTATCAGGAAAAAATTCACTAATTATACATCCATTTTTAATTATTTTTTTATACAATTCTCTATTATATACAGGATAATCTAAATTTATTCCACAACCAAAAACAGCAATATTATAAAAATTTTCTTCAACACACTTTTTATGTGCTTCAGTATCAACCCCAAAGGCTCCACCACTTACTATTCCAACTCCTGCTTTTCCCACTCCTGAAGCTATAAGGTTAGCACATCTTTTGCCATATGAATCACATTTCCTTGATCCAACAATGGCAACATTGGTATCTTCAGCTCTTTCTAAATCTCCCTTATAAAAAAGAATGTATGGAGGTTCATCTATATTTTTAAGTCTTTTGGGATAGTCTTTGTCTAAATATGTTACTATTTTATAGTCTTTATTATTTATATCATTAATTACTCTACTATTCAAATCAATATCAATCTCATTTTTAAATTTACTAGCGCATTTAATTCCTGTTTCCTCTATATCTTTTCTATGTATGTATATATTTTCTTCATTTCCTAATTGATTTAAAAGTTCTATTTTTATATTGTTTGAAATCTTTAAACTTCCAAACCATATTTTATAATTTAAATCAACCTCTTTCATTTATATAACCTCTCCCTCTAAATTTTTTCTATAATTAAGAGCTTCATAAATATTACTTTTTTTGATATCTTCACTGCCATTCATATCTGCTATGGTTCTAGATAATTTTATAATTCTGTCTAAAGCCCTACTACTTAAAGAAAATCTTGTATATATATTATTTAAAACTTCATGACATTCTTGATCTAATCTTATTAAACTTTGAATATGTCTATGTTTCATCTGAGAATTATAAGTTATTTCTAAGTCTTTAAATCTAAATTTTTGTCTTTCTCTTGCTTCCTTAATTTTATTTCTTATATCATCTAAATTTTCTTTTTTATTATTTGAATTCAATTCATTATAGGAAGCATATCTAACAGAAGTAAAAATATCTATTCTATCTAACATAGCCTTAGAAAGTCTATTTCTATATTTAATCCTTTCATATTCACTACAAGTACATATTCTTCCTTCATAACCACTTAAGTAATTTCCACATGGACATGGATTAAAGGCTCCTATGAGCATGACTTCAGCTGGATATGTTACACTTCCTAAATTCCTAGATATAGTTATCTCTCCATTTTCCATAGGTTCCCTTAAACATTCCAATGTTCTTCTATCAAATTCTAAAAGTTCATCTAAAAACAAAATACCATTATGAGCTAAAGTAACTTCTCCTACCCTTAAATCTCTTCCTCCACCTATAAGAGATACCCTTGTTGCAGTATGATGAGGATTTCTAAATGGTCTTTCAATTTTTCCTTGAATATTATTTAAAAGACCTGAAACACTATATATCCTAGTTGTTTCTAGCATTTCTTTTTTATTAAGTTCTGGCAATAAAGATTTAATCCCTTTAGCAAGCATTGTTTTACCTGAACCTGGAGGACCTTGTAAAATAACATTATGATTTCCTGCTGCTGCAATTATCATAGCTCTCTTTGCACTTTCTTGCCCACAAATCTCATTAAAGGAATCATCTTCCTCTGACATACAAATTTCATCTTCTCTTTTATAAGGTAGCACATCTCTATAAGTTAAAAATCCAACTACCTCTTTTAAATGAGAGAAACCATATAAATTAATATTATCAACAAAAGAACATTCTCTTAAATTTTCCATTGGTATAATAAACTTATCATTGTTATTTTCAACCCCAGATATAACAGAACACAAAGCTCCATTGACAGCCCTAAGATGACCATCTAAAGACAATTCTCCTAAATAAACAGTATTCTCTAAAATTCCACTTTTAACTTGACCACTCTCAATTAATATAGCTAAAGCTATAGGAAGATCAAATCCAGTTCCTACCTTTCTTAAATTACCTGGAGCCAAATTCACTGTTATTCTCCCTAAAGGAAATTCATAACCACTGTTTAAAATAGCCGCTCTTACTCTCTCCTTAGCCTCTCTAACGGAAGCATCAGCTAAGCCAACCAAGGTAAAGCTTGGTAACCCTTTACTTATATCAACCTCTATATTAACAATTACACCTTCTATTCCTATTAAAGTTGAACTTTTTAAACTTACAGACATATAATCACCTTCTTTAAAAGATATACTTTCAAAAATCATACTAACCATAAAAAAATTTTTTAATCATTAAAATTTTAAAATGTTTAACCTTTCACTTAATTGTTAAAAATTTAATAGAGGTGATTTAAATGAAAAAATATAATAAATCTATAGGTTTTTATGGAGAGGATTTAAGCGCAAAATTCTTAGAAAAAGAGGGATATTCAATTTTAGAAAAAAACTTTATTTGTTCCTCTGGAGAAATTGATATTATTGCTATTAAAAATGAAATAATTTCTTTTATAGAAGTAAAAAGCAGGTTTTCTAACTCCTTTGGTAATCCCAAAGAATCAGTAACCTGCTCTAAACAACGTAGAATAATAAATGTAGCAAAATACTATGTACATATAAAAAAACTCTACAATTATTATATTAGATTTGATGTTATTGAAATTAACTTTCATATTGATAGTTCTAAGTACGAATTAAACTTTTTAAAAGATGCTTTTAGAGTATAACTACAGGATATTCTTTAAAAAACTCATTCTATGAATTTCTGTAGGTCCCAATTCTTTTAAAGTATCTACATGAGTCTTAGTTCCATAACCAACATTTTTTTCAAAATCATATTGTGGATATTTTTTATGATATTTTTTCATAATATTATCTCTATAAACTTTTGCAATTATTGAAGCACAAGCTATACAAGCACTTTTTGTGTCACCTTTTATAACATGCTTATTTTCTCCATTAAAGTTCTTTATTAAATATCCATCAGAAAGAACTAAATCTGGCTTTATGCTTAGTCCTTCACAAGCTTTTATGAATACTTCATTATTACAGTATCCTATACCTTTTTCATCTATTTCCTTGCTATCACACATTGAAATAGAATAGCTTAAGGCTTTCTCTTTTATGATCTCACTTAACGCTTCTCTTTTATGTTCTGATAATTTTTTTGAGTCATTTATGTAAAAAATTATATCATCTAAATCACTAGAATCTAATATCACCGCTGCTGAAACTATAGGACCAGCTAAAGGTCCTCTTCCAACCTCATCAACTCCAGCTACATAATTATAATCACCAAAACTCTTATCAAAAAGATACATATTTTTTACTCTTTCTTCTTCTTTAATAAGATTGTTTAGTTTTTTCTCTAATCTATTTCCTAAGGATGATACATTTTTTCTTTTATCCTCTTTTAACAAATCAGCAAGTTCTTTTATTTGTGCTTTATTGGCTCTGTTTACACCTAACTCTTTTACTAAATCGCTTACTACTTTAAAAGAGTATGAATTTAAATTTTCTCTCATATCTTTTATTAAATTATCCATAATAAACCCTACTTCCTATTCTGGTTTTTCTAAAGATATTTTTCCTATTTTTCCGCCTCTAAATTCATCTAAAATTATTCCTGCAATTCTATTATAATCAATTTGATTACCTGACATTATAGCACCTCTTTTTCTAGCTATAGCATCTAAATTATCTAATGGATTTTCATGAAGTTCTGTAAGTTTATATCTAGTCATTAATTCTTCTGGATTTGTCTCTTGAAGCCTTTCAACTAGTTTAAGAGCTAATTCTTCAGTATCCATTATTTCGTCTTTTATAGCTCCAGTAAATGCTAAATTTAATCCAACAGTCTCATCCTCAAATTTAGGCCATAAAACTCCTGGTGTATCCATTAATTCTATACCTAATTTAGTTTTTATCCATTGTTTATTCTTAGTAACACCAGGTCTATCTCCAGTTTTAGCTATATTGTTTTTAGCCATTTTATTTATAAATGTTGATTTACCAACATTAGGAATTCCAACAACCATAGCTCTCGTAGTTATTTTAGCTAACCCTTTAGCTTTCAATCTATCATGTTTCTCTTTTAAAAGTTTTAAAAGAGCAGGTTTTATATCATTTAATCCTTCACCTTTTAAAGCGTTTACTTCTAAAACAATTGTTTCATCATTAGTTAGACTTTCTTTCCAAGCTTTAGTTACTTTAGGATCAGTTAAGTCACTCTTATTTAAAAGTATTACTCTAGGTTTACCAGCACATAGAACATCTATATCTGGATTTTTAGAAGATTTAGGTATTCTAGCATCTCTAATTTCTATAACAGCATCTACAAGCTTTAAATTATTTTGTATTTCTCTCTTCGTTTTGACCATATGGCCAGGGAACCAGTTTATTGCCATAATAAATCACCTTTCTATTTTTTATTTTAGGTTATATTCAATGTATATCGTAAACAAATTAAATCAATATTGTTTAAAGTAAAATTCTAATATTTTTATACAAACAAAAAATGGGACTATTCACTAGTCCCAGTTTATGTTTAAATTATCTAGTTAACTCTTTAACTTTAGCAGCTTTACCTACTCTGTCTCTTAAGTAGAATAATTTAGCTCTTCTTACTTTACCTCTTCTTACAACATCAATCTTATCGATGATTGGAGCGTTTATTGGAAAAGTTCTTTCAACACCTACACCGTAAGCAACTCTTCTTACTGTAAAAGTTTCTCTTAATCCACCGTTTTGTTTTTTGATAACAGTTCCTTCAAATACTTGGATTCTTTCTCTATTACCCTCTTTAATTCTAACGTGAACTTTTATAGTGTCACCTATGTTGAATTGAGTTAAATCTTCTCTGATTTGTTCTTTTTCGATTGCTCTTATTATTTCGTTCATTGTGCATTCCTCCTTGATATCTTCTAAAATTTTGACGTTCTTAACACACTCTGTGACAGAGGACCGCCGGTACTAGCACAAATTTTATTTTATCATACTTGTGTACTTTAATCAATATATTTATTTTGATTTTAACAATTTTATGTCTTCTTTTGAAAGTTTAATTTTTTCAAACATATCTGGTCTTCTTTCTTTAGTTATAAGAAGTGATTGTTTTCTTCTCCACTTTCTTATATTCTCATGATGACCTGACATAAGAATCTCAGGAACTTTCTCTCCCTTAAATTCAAAAGGTCTTGTGTATTGTGGATATTCTAAAGTCCCATCATAATAACTTTCATCTTGGAAACTTTCTTCACTTCCTAAAACACCTGGCACTAATCTAGATATACTATCAATAACTGGAATACATGCCATTTCTCCACCTGTCAACACAAAATCTCCAAGAGAAATTTCTAAATCAAAATATTTATAAACTCTCTGGTCTATACCTTCATAGTGTCCACAAACAAAAACTAGCTCTTCTTCTTTAGAAAGTTCCTTAGCCATTTCTTGATTAAAAGTTTTACCTCTTGGTCCTAAAAATATAACTTTACCCTTATTTTTTTCTTTAACAGCCTTTATAGCATCTACAACTGGCTGAGGAGTCATAACCATTCCCGCTCCTCCACCATAAGGATAATCATCTACCTTTTTATGCTTATTTAAAGTATAATCTCTTATATTTACAGTCTCTATATTTAGAAAACCATTTTCCCTAGCTCTTCCTATTATGCTATATTTAAATATATCAAACATCTCTGGGAACAACGTAAGAATATTAATCTTCATATTGCCACTCTCCAGAAGGTCTTATAGTAATTATTTTTTCATTCATATTAATATCTAAAACTATATCCTTTAGTACTGGAACTAATATTTCCTTCTTTCCTTGAACCCAATAAACATCATTACTTGGCGTTTGAATTACATCTTTGATTTTTCCATACTCAAATCCTTCTGTATCAATAACAGTACATCCAACTAAATCAACTATGAAATATTCATCTTCTTCAAGTTCTATAGCATCTTCACGTTCTATTTCTAAATAAGTTCTCTTTAATTTTTCAGCTTCCTCTATTGAATTTATTCCTTCTAATTTAAGTATAATTTTATCTTTAAAGTATTTTACGCCCTCTACTTTAACTTTTTTTCCTTTTAAAATAACATATTCTAAATAATCAAATCTTCTCATATCTTGAGTTAAAGGCATAACTTTCATTTCGCCTCTTAAACCATGAGTGTTTATTATTTCACCAATTACTAATAAATCTTCCATTATTACACCCCTTTTCTGTATATAAAATAAGAGTTAGGGAAATACCTAACTCTTATTAAATGATTTCTACTACAACTTTTTTATTCTCTTTAATTGCAGCAGCTTTCACTACTGTTCTGATAGATTTTGCAATTCTACCTTGCTTTCCAATAACTTTTCCCATATCTTCAGGTGATACCTTTAGTTCTAATATGATTGATTCTTCTCCTAAGATTTCATTTACATGAACATCCTCAGGTTTATCTACAAGTGACTTAGCAATTATTTCAACTAATTCTTTCATATTATTCCCACTTAAAAATAAGTAGATTCACCCCCTAGGAAAACTATTTTATACCAGCTTCGTTGAATAACTTTTTAACTATATCAGTTGGTTGTGCACCATTTTCTAACCACTTAGCAGCCTTTTCAGCATCTATTTTAACTTCAGCTTCTGGCTTAGCGATTGGGTTGTAGTATCCTATTTCTTCGATGAATCTTCCGTCTCTTGGACTTCTTGAATCAGCAACAACTACTCTGTAGAAAGGAGCTTTGTGAGCACCCATTCTTCTTAATCTTATTTTAACTGCCATTATATTTTCACCTCCTTCAAAAGTGTGTTCAATTTATTTCATAAAAGGAAGTTTACTTAAAAATCCCTTTTTGCTAACATTTTTTTGTAATGATTTCATTTGCTTCATTTGCTTTTTCATCATTTCATAACCTTTTAATATTTTATTTACTTCTTGTACTGTTGTACCAGAACCTTTAGCTATTCTTCTTTTTCTTGAACCATTTCCTATTACTAAAGAAGGTTGTTTTCTTTCTTTAGCTGTCATTGATTGTATGATTGCCTTAACTGTATCCATTTGTTTTTCTCCTTGAGAAAAATCAATACCTTCAAGCTCCTTTGTATTAACACCTGGAATCATTTCTATCAATTTATTTATAGGTCCAAGCTTTTTCATTTGATCCATAGCTGCTAAGTAATCATCAAAGTTAAATTCTTGATTTAACATTTTTTCACTTAATTTACTTGCTTCATCTTGATCAATAGCCTGTTGAGCTTTTTCTATTAAAGAAAGGACATCTCCCATTCCTAATATTCTTGAAGCCATTCTATCTGGATGGAACACTTCAATATCACTCATCTTTTCACCAACACCAACAAATTTAATTGGCTTACCAGTAATGTCTCTTATTGAAAGAGCAGCACCACCTCTTGTATCACCATCTAATTTTGTTAATATTATTCCTGAAAGATCTAATGAGTTATTAAATGTCTCTGCTACATTAACAGCATCTTGACCTGTCATAGCATCAACTACTAATAATATTTCACTAGGATTTGAAACTTCTTTAACATCTTTTAACTCTTGCATTAAATCTTCATCTATATGAAGTCTACCAGCAGTATCTATTATAACAACGTTATTTCCATTGTCTTTGGCATGCTCTATTGCAGCTTTTGCAATATCTACAGCCTTCACCTTATCTCCCATTGAGAACACTGGTATGTCTATTTGTTTTCCTACAACCTGCAATTGCTTTATAGCTGCAGGTCTATATATATCACAAGCCACAAGTAATGGCTTTTTGTTTTTCTTTCTTAAGTGCAATGCAAGTTTTCCAGCCATAGTTGTTTTACCTGCACCTTGAAGACCTACCAACATGAAAACAGTTGGTCCATTATCTGAGTATTTTAATTTACTCTCAGTTTCTCCCATAAGAGTTGTTAGTTCTTCATTAACAATTTTAATAACCTGTTGACCTGGAGTTAAACTATTTAATACTTCCTCACCAACACATTTATCTTTAACACTTGATATAAACTTTTTTACCACCTTGAAGTTAACATCTGCCTCTAAAAGTGCAAGCTTTACTTCTCTCATGGCTTCTTTTATATCTTTTTCTGTTAGCTTACCTTTACCCTTTAATTTTTTAAGCGTATCTTGTAATTTAGACGCTAATCCATCAAAAGCCATGCTTAACCCTCCTAAGCGTTTATAATTTCCTCTAATTTCTCATCTATATATTTTTTAATATAATAATCTAAATTAGAGTTCTTATTTAATTCTGCCATAAGCTCTTCTTTAATTCTATACCTTTTATCAATTTTTTTTGATAATTTAAGTTTTTCATCATAAGAATGAAGTTGCTTACAACATCTTTTGATTAAATCATAAATTGCTTGCCTACTGGTTTTATTGATTTCAGCAATCTCTGCTAGTGACAAATCTTCATTGTAATAAAGGGTCATAACATTAAACTGCTTTTCCGTAAGCAATGTTCCATAGTAATCTATTAACATTGATATTTCAAATCTATTTTCCATATAATCACCTTGCTCACGAATAAGATAATAACAAATAATTTTATAAGTGTCAAGTATTTTTACTTAACACTTATTTTTTGGATATTTATACTTAAAAAGCTGATGATTACTTATATAAAATACTATCTATTCATTTATGATTAATAATTTTTCTAAATATTTTTTCTTATAATAATGCTTCTGCAAATTCCTTAGCATTGAATTTTTGTAAATCCTCTACACCTTCTCCAACACCAATATATTTAACTGGTATGTTTAAAGTATTTTTTATTGATATAACAACTCCACCCTTAGCTGTCCCATCTAACTTAGTTAATATAATTCCATCAATAGGACAAGCTTCCATAAATTGTTTTGCTTGTATAACTGCATTTTGACCTGTTGTACCATCTAACACTAGAAGAGTTTCTTTTTTTCTATCTCCTAATTCTCTATCTATTATTCTATTTATTTTAGCTAATTCATCCATAAGATTTTTCTTATTATGAAGTCTTCCAGCAGTATCACATATTAGTAAATCTATATCCCTAGCTTTAGCAGCCTGTACGGCATCAAAAACTACTGCCGCAGGGTCTGATCCTTCTTGATGCTTAACTATATCTACATTAGCTCTTTGACTCCATATATCTAATTGATCTATGGCAGCAGCTCTAAATGTATCTGCAGCTGCTAATAATACTTTTTTACCATTATTTTTATTTCTAGCTGCTATCTTACCTATTGAAGTAGTCTTACCAACTCCATTAACTCCTATTATAAGCATAACTTTCTTTTCGTTATCCTCATCTTCCTCTTCAAAGTCTCCTTCTAGCATCATTTCTGCAATAACTTCTTTTAAGGCTGGTTTAACCATTTCAACATCATTTATCTTTTCTTTTCTTATTTTAGCTTTTAATCTATCAATTATTTCAACAGTAGTATCCATTCCTATATCTGACATTATAAGTGCTTCTTCAAGTTCCTCATACATATCATCGTCTATAGTTACAGCTAAATTTAAAGCCTCATTTATTTTATCTGTTAAGTTATCTCTTGTTTTTGTTAATCCAGTTTTTAATTTATCAAATAATTTTCCAAACATTTTTTGTCCTCCTCTATTTATCTAAATCTACTGAAACAATTTTAGATATACCTTTCTCTTCCATAGTAACTCCATACATAACATCAGCAGCTTCCATAGTACCTTTTCTATGTGTTATTACTATAAACTGAGTATTCTCTCTAAACTTGCCTAAGAACTCTGCATATCTTCTTACATTGGCATCATCTAAGGCAGCCTCAATTTCATCTAAAATACAAAATGGTGTAGGTTTCATCTTTAATATGGAGAATAATAAGGCTATAGCCGATAAAACCTTCTCTCCTCCAGACATAAGATTAATATTCTGAAGCTTCTTTCCTGGAGGCTGAACATTTATATCTATATTTCCTGTAAGTTCATCACCATCACCTAAAACAAGTTTTGCACTACCACCTTTAAATAATTCTTTAAAGGTTTCATCAAATAGCTTATTTAATATATTAAAGTTTTGTCTAAACACCACTCTCATCTTAGATGTCATTTCTTCTATAACATTTAAAAGTTCTTCCTTAGCCTTTTCTAAGTCATCTCTTTCTGTTGCCATAAAATTATACTTCTCTGATATTTCTTTAAATTCTTCAATGGCATTTACATTTACATTTCCTAAAGCAGTTATTCTAGCTTTAAGAGTTGATATTCTTACCTTATGAGAATCCATATCTTCAATAGGCTTAAATCTATTTTTCTCACCTTCAAAATTTGTATTAAATTCCTCTAAAAGTCTTTTATTTAAAATATTTTTTTCATTCTCTTGTTTTGTATAAGTTATATCATTTTTATGAATTTCTTCTTCCTTTTTAGCTATTTCAACTGAAAGAACTTCCAATATATTTTCAACAGAGCTTATTGTCTCTTTTAACTTACCTTTTTTAAGTTCAAAGGATTTAAAATTCTCTTCAAGAGTAATTATATTTACTTCTTCTTTCTTTATAAACTTCTCACATAAAACTATTTCTTTTTTACTTTCTTCCTTATTAGATTTTATATCCTCTAAATATTTAATAATATTTAGAAGTTTATTTTCTACTTCTTCTATAGAAGAATTTATTCTATTAGCTTCCTTTTCTCTTCCTTCAATAACCTCTTGAAGTTTAGCCTTATTTATTTTCATATTAGTAAGCTTATCTTTATATTTAGAAAGAGTTTTTGAAAGTTCTTCACGTTTCTTATCTAATTCTTTCACTTTTTCTAAATTAGTTACTTCTTTATTTTCAAATTCACTAATTTTTTCATTAACAATTTCAATTTCTTTAACTAGCTTAATCTTTCTTGAATCAATATCCTTAAGCTCTAGTTCTAAAGATTTTATAGAATTTTTTATTTTAAAAGTTTCATCATTAATATTTTTAATCTTGTTATTTAAGTCTGCTAATTCTAAATTTTTTTCATATATTTTATCTATAAATTCTTGTTTTTTACTACTTAATTCTTCTTGATCCTTATTTAACTTTTCTAATTCTTTAGTTAGTATATGTTCATCATTTTTTACTCTACCTAATTCATCCTCTAAAGCTTTAACTTCATTTTTTCTAGACATTATACCTGTGTTTTTTTGATAAAGGCTACCACCTGTAAGTGCTCCACCAGCATTTACAACCTCACCAGACAGCGTAACAATCTTATGTCTATAATTAAGCATTTTAGCAATTTTTATAGCATTATCTATATTATCACATATTATGGTTTTACCTAATACATAATTTATTACATTGCTATAAAGCTCTTTAAAATTTACTAAATCTGAAGCTACTCCTAAGAATCCTTTGCTTTCAACTATATTTTTGCTAAGTTCTAACTTCTTACCACTTATTATTGATAATGGTAAGAATGTAGCTCTTCCTAACTTATTTTCTTTAAGATGATTAATAAGCACTTTGGCAACTTCCTCATCTTCAGTTATAATATTAGAAATACTTCCACCTAAGGCTACTTCAATGGCAGTTTCATATCCAGCCTTAGTTTCCACAACCTCTCCTAAAACTTTGCATTTGTTTTTATTTATTTTAACACGTCCAGCATCTACACTAGCCATTATTTTTTTTACTGAAATGTTGTATCCTTCATATTGCTTTTCTAGCTTATTTAACATTTCTTTATTAGCTTCAATCTTATTTACCTTTAATAAAATCTGATTAAGTTTAGCTTGAGTTTCTTTAATAACTTTTAAGCCTTCTCTAAATTGCTCTTCTTTTTCCCTTAATTCTCTTTCTTTATCTTTCTTTTCTTCTTCTATAATTTGAAACTCTTTTTGAAGAGTTAATTTAGTTGCTAAATTAATTTTTAATGAATTATCATAATTTATCTGTTTGCTTTTTGATGAATCAAGTTTTTCATTTATGTTACTTAATTCACTTTCTAACATTATCATTTTATTTTTAGATAAAGAAATCTTTTTTAAAAGTTCTAATTCCTCATCCTTTATCTTTTTAATTTCTTTTTCCTTGGAAATAAATTTTAAATTAAGTTCATCAACTTCTTTTTCTAAAATATCAATTTCTTGTAATTCTTTTTCAAAATTATTTTTGTTTGAAAAAAAATCTTTCTCTATAGATTTTTTTTCCTTCATTAATGTATTTAATTTCTTCTTATTTTCTTCTAACTCTTCTTTGTTTTTAAGAATTGATTCATCTATATTTTTAATTCTTTCATTTAAAAGATTTACTTTTCCTAAACTTTTATTTATTT
Organism: Clostridium sp.; assembly: GCF_029258205.1. GTDB lineage: Bacteria > Bacillota > Clostridia > Clostridiales > Clostridiaceae > Sarcina. The sequence goes on along the minus strand of NZ_JARHZJ010000088.1, from coordinate 4,515 downwards.
CTTCCTTTTTATCAAAATATTCTTCTTGCTTTTTAGAATGGTTGCCTTCTAAAGAGTCTAACTCTTCCTTTAAAACAAACATTTTCTCTCTTTCTTTTTTATATTTTTCTTTTTGCTTATCATTAAAAGCTATTAAATCTTTTATCTTTTCTTTTTGCTTTAATATAACCTCATCAATATTATGTAATTCACTCATAATAGATGATATCTCTTTGTTCTTTAATTCATTAGAAAGCTCTAAATATCTTAAAGCTTTATTTTTTTCATCTTCTAAAGGCCCTAATCTTTCCTCATAAGTAAAAATTATATCATTTATTCTAACTAAGTTTTCTTCTGTATTCTTTAACTTTTTCTCAGCTTCAACTTTTCTAGATTTAAACTTTACAATACCTGCAGCTTCCTCTAAAATAGCTCTTCTCTCTTCTGGCTTGCCACTTAAAATACTATCTATTTTACCTTGACCAATAAGCGAATACCCTTCTTTTCCTATTCCCGTATCCATAAATAGGTTTACAACATCTTTTAATCTACAAGGAGAATTATTTATTAAATATTCGCTTTCTCCAGAACGGAATAATTTTCTAGTAACTTTTACATCTAAATAATCTAAAGGGAGTTCCCCTGAAGAATTGTCTAAAGTTAAAGAAACCTGTGCATATCCTATAGGCTTTCTATATTCTGTACCAGTAAAGATTACATCTTCCATCTTAGCTCCTCTTAAGGTTTTAGCACTTTGTTCTCCCAAAACCCATCTTACGCTATCTGATACATTACTTTTTCCACTTCCATTAGGCCCAACTATAGCCGTTATTCCTTTTTTAAAATTTAATTCTGTTTTATCAGCAAATGATTTAAATCCCCTTATCTCAAGAGATTTTAAAAACATATATTCACTCCTATCCTTATATAAACATAATTGGTAATAAAGTTGCTAAAAAGCATATAACAACAAAAATAATAGTAATTTTTATAACTCTGTCTCTCGTAGTTTTTCTCACTTTACTTCACTCCTCATGGTATAAGTTTATATTATGCTAATTAAAATATCAATAAAAAAAGCCTTAGAGATTAACTCCAAGGCATATAATAATTATAAATCTATTTTATATACTTTTGATTCTACTTCTATATTTATTTTATCTACTTCCATAGAATTATCTACTTTAACCTTCAAATTACAATTTTGTGCCTTGTCTTTAAGTTCATTGAAGTATCTCTTTTTATCAGCATAAAGCTTAGAAACTGATTTATTACTAATTCTTATAGTTACCTCTCCACTTTTATCTTTTAAGATATTATATATATTTTCATTTATAATACTACTCTCTACTAATTCTCTAAAAGCAGGATGAAAAGGTCCATCTACAATATCCTTACCTAAAGCTATATTATCTGTAGGCTGCAAACCAATTCTTATAACCTGTATATTATTTTCTTTATATAGCTTATAAAGTTTAACACTTATAGAGACAGCCTCTTCTAAAGTATATGGCTTATAAGTTCCCTCTAAGTACATATCCTCCATAGGAGTGTTTTTCACTGTAAGGGCAGGATATATTCTACATATATCAGGTTTCATCTTTATAGACTCTTTTGTTGTTTTTATATCCTTCTCAAAAGTGTCCTCTGGCAAACCTACCATTATTTGATGCCCTAAAGTAAAGCCATATTCTTTAATTAACTTCGAAGCTTTTAAAACTTCATCGTAACCATGACCTCTACCTGATTTATGTAATACTTCCTTATCTAAAGACTGAACTCCAAGTTCTATTATGTCAACTTTATAACTTTTTAAATGATCTAAAATGAACTCATCAATATAATCTGGTCTAGTAGATAACCTTATATAATCTATAATTTCTTTGTCTTTATATTCTTTTGCGACAGCTAATAGTTCTCTTTGCTTATTTATATCAATAGCAGTAAAAGTTCCTCCAAAAAAAGAAACCTCTAATATTCTATCACCTTGACCAATTGTTTCTATATATTCTTCAATTGTCTTTCTTACAAAATCACTATTAACCTTGTTTTCTTGCTTGTACTTTGGTCCTAATATAATCTCTTTATTTTCTCCAGTTATTTTTCCTTGATTACAAAATACGCAATCATGAGGACATCCTTCATGAGGAACAAAAATTGGGATTATATAGTGTCTTTTTCCCATTTAATTTCACCTAACCTTTGCAGTGCTGCTTTAGCTGCATTTTGCTCTGATTCTTTTTTGCTAAATCCAACCCCTTGACCCATAATCTCATTATTAATTAAAAGATTTGTAAAGAATTTCCTTCTATGAGGAGGTCCTTCATGCTTAACTAAATTATAAACAATATTAACTTCTCCATTTTTTTGAAGAACTTCTTGTAATCTAGTTTTAAAGTCTAAGATTATTTCTTGATTTATAGCCTTATCTATAACATCTTTAAAGTTTTTTAAAATAAAGTCATTTGCAACTTCAATTCCTTTGTCTAAATAAACTGCAGCAATTACTGCCTCTAATGCATCAGCTTGTATTGAAGTTCTTTCTCTTCCTCCAGTTAGTTCTTCACCTTTACTCATTCTTATATACTTACCTAGTGATAATTTTTTTGAAATTTTATGCAAAGAATTTTCACAAACTACTAAAGCTCTTATTTTTGTTAATTCACCTTCAGATTTATCTTTGTAATTATTAAACAAATATTTTGTAACACAAAGCTGTAAAACTGAATCTCCTAAAAACTCCAATCTTTCATTATATTTTACATCTTTAAATTGATTTGCATATGAACTATGCGTTAATGCTGTTATAAGCACCCCTTTGTTTTCAAACTCAATTCCTATAAGTTTTTCAACTTCTATTAAATTTATATCTTTCACCTTAAAATTCATCTCCTTAAGGTTTATTCTTCAAGTTGTTTTTGAAACAACTTCAAGAATAAACTTAAATTAAAAATCCCGCTTATTGCGGGACTTTATTACTTCTCTGTATGCTCTGTAATGTATTCTACTACATCTCCTACTGTTTTGAAGCCCTCAGCATCTTCATCTGGGATTTCCATCTCTAACTCTTCTTCAAGAGCCATTATTAATTCAACTATATCAAGAGAATCTGCACCTAAGTCATCTATAAATGTTGATTCCATAGTTATTTCATCTTCGTTTACGCTTAATTTATCAGCAATAATTTCTTTTAATTTATCAAACATTCAATTCACCTCCTAAGTTAATCTAATAAAATATTATTATATATAAAATGTATAGTCAATACGAATGACATAATTTTTAAATATTTTTTTGATTATCAAAGCTTTTTTTCACAATTTCATTACTTAATTTTCCAATCAAATCATTTTCATAGAACTTTCTCGCCTGTCTTATTGCGTTCTTAAAAGCTTTTGCATCAGAACTACCATGTGCTTTTACACATATTCCCTTTACACCTAAGAACGGAGCCCCACCATATTCTTTATAATCCATTTTCTTCTTAAGATTCATTAAAGCTGGCGCTAAGAATGGTACTCCTAATTTAGCTAAAAATGATGATTTAACTTCTGATTTAATCATACTTAATATTGTAGAAGCTACACCTTCATACATTTTTAAAACAGTATTTCCAACAAATCCATCACAAACTAAAACATCAACATCTCCTGTTGAAACTTCTCTTGGTTCAACATTTCCAATAAAGTTAATATCTTTTTCTTCTTTTAAAAGTTGATAAGTAGCCTTTGTAAGGTCATTACCTTTTTCTTCTTCTTCTCCAATATTAACTAGTCCTACCTTAGGGTTATTAACATCCATAACAGACTTAAAGTAAACCTCACCCATTTTAGCGAATTGAACTAAATAAGAAGGTTTAGAATCAACATTAGCTCCTGCATCAATTATCATAAAAGGACCATTTTCACCTGGCATAACTGGCGCTAAAGCAGGCCTTTCAACTCCTTTTATTCTTCCTACAATAAGTGTACATCCTGTTAAAAATGCACCTGTACTTCCAGCTGATATAACTGCTTCACACTCATTATCTTTAACAAGTCTAAGAGCTTTAACAAGACTTGAGTCTTTTTTCTTCTTAATAGCCATAGCAGGATGCTCATTAGTACTTATTACTTCTTTAGCATCTATAAAAGTAACTCTTTCTTTATCATATTTAAACTTAGAAAAAGCTTCTTTTAAGACATCTTCTTGTCCAGTTATATATATTTCTATATCTTTAAATTCTTCTAATGCCTGAACACACCCTTCAACTACTGCACCTGGGGAATGATCTCCACCCATTCCATCTACAGCAACTCTCATCAGTTTCACTCCTTTTTTCCTATATATAAAGAAAAGAAAGTCATAAGACTTTCTTTTATTCTTCAACTGATACTACTTCTTTACCTTTGTAGTGTCCGCAGTTTTTGCATACTCTATGAGCCATTTTCATTTCATGACATTGTGGGCATTCTACGATACCTGGTAAGCTTGCCTTGAAAGTTTGAGCTCTTCTTGAATCTCTTTTTGCTCTGAACGTTTTTCTAGCTGGATTTC
>NZ_JARHZJ010000109.1 GCF_029258205.1 Clostridium sp. | reverse complement strand
CAAAAAATTGGGCAGGGTTAAACTTTGATGCTCTAGAAGCTATAAATAAAGCTACAGGTGATATGCCATTAGTTTTACATGGTGGAACTGGTATACCTGCTGAAATGATACAAAAAGCTATATCTTTAGGGGTATCTAAAATAAACGTTAATACTGAGTGTCAATTAGCTTTTGCTGCTGCTACTCGTAAATATATAGAAGATGGAAAAGACTTACAAGGTAAAGGTTTTGACCCTCGTAAAGTTTTAGCTCCAGGATTTGAAGCTATAAAAGCTACAGTTAAAGAAAAAATGGAATTATTCGGTTCAGTAAACAGAGCTTAATAATTTTAAATAAAAAAGAGATTAGAAAATCTAATCTCTTTTTTATTTTTCTATATAATTTTTAATATTTTTTATAACCATATTTATGCTTCCATCACCATTTCTAACAATTTCAAATTTAGAATGATCATGATAAGCTTCATCATCAATATATAAGTCTATTTCCTTATCTATTTTAAGTCTAGTTCTTTTCATCTTTTTTTCAATCCAAAGTTTATCAACTTCAACATCATTATCTAAGCCATGACCTCTTACAAAAGTTGTAAAATCATCCTTTAATATAGGCTCTTTTTCATTAAATAATTCACGTGATAATTCTTCTATATTTATAATTTCCTCTTCTTTAAGCTTATTCTTTATTTTGCTTCTTATACATTCAGCCTTTTCCGCATCTTCAATTATATTATTTCTAGTCCATACTTCTGTGGCCTTTACAAAAGTTTTTGTCATATCTCTTTCATTTTGAAAAACTGTACATCCTAAATAGTTATCTAAAAAGTAATTTGAATCATAATTATCCTCTTCTGAAGATTTCTTTTTCTTATCTATTACCATAAGATTAACTTTTTGATCTTCTCTTATAGGTTTTATAAATGCACATTTTTGAACTTTTTGTCCTGATGCTGGAAGTCCTGCTACCTGTTCTATTATTCCTATTCCTATTTTATCCTCAACAAAATCAACTTTATGAGTGAAGTTTTTTATGTAATCCATTTTTAAAACACCAAGCATAGGCCCTTGATCTGTAGATATTGATACTGTAAGCAAATCACAGCTTGGAATGTTGCTATTTGCCTTAATAATATAAAACATCTGCCTTGCTAGTTCTTGTGAAACTTCAACTATATCGCTATTAACTCCATTTAAAAAACCTTGAGAAACTTCCTTAACCACATGTCTTTCTGGATTAAAAATAGCATACTTTAAATCTTCACTTTTTAATCCCTTCTCTACATGCTTATATATAAACTTATAAATTTCATCTGTTAACTCTAATTTATACTCATTTAATATAGGTTCATCACTGTTACTATCTAATATATGTATAACAGCTTCTATTATATTTATATCATTTACGTATTCCATCTTTATCCTCCCACTCTTCTTAAATTTGACACATATTATATTTTATCAAAGTATAAAAGAAAAATCATCATACTATTCTTTTCTCTCTTTAACAATTTGTTTATAATAGTATTATAAAGAATTTGGAGGTAGTTTAATTATGAAAGAACTTGAAACACGTATTATAGATATAGATATTGAAGCACTAAGAGAAACTTTAATTAAGCTTGGAGCAAAAAATGTAAAGCGTGAAAATCAAATAAATGATATTTTTGATTTTCCAAATAGAAAATTATTAGATAAAAAAGGTTATGCAAGAATAAGAACTGTTGAAGATCTTATAAACAATAAAACAGTTTATTTTATGACTACAAAAAAGATGCTTAGCCAAGATAAGTTTAAAGTAATGGAAGAAAATGAAACAATAATAAAAGATGGAGCTATGGGCAAAAATATCTTTAAATCTTTAGGCTTAGAATTATTTGAAACTATAAAAAAGTATAGAGAAAGCTATAAATATAAAGATTCATTAATAGAAATAGATATTAATGATCCATCATTTTGTCCATTTCCATACATAGAAATAGAAACTTCATCTGAAGAAAAACTTAATGAAATTTTAATAGATCTAGGATATTCCATGGAAGATACAACTTCTAAAACAATTTATGAAATTTTAAAAGATAAAGGTATTTCTC
>NZ_JARHZJ010000045.1 GCF_029258205.1 Clostridium sp. | reverse complement strand
TCCAGCTTGGAAGGCTGGTGTTCTACCATTGAACTACACCCGCATAATGGTCGGGGTGACAGGGATCGAACCTGCGACCTCATGGTCCCAAACCACGCGCGCTCCCATCTGCGCCACACCCCGAAGGCTTTGTTTCACCGCCACTCTCTCGCGACGACAATAGTTATTCTACAGTATAGTTATTATTATGTCAACACTTTTTCCAAAGTTTTTTCAAAAAAAATTATCAAATCCTCTGAACTCCTGATAAAATCTATGTTTTCTTTCTATAAAAAGTGCTAATACATAGAGTTTTTTATGTATTAACACTTATTTTTTTAATTTAATTCTAGTTAAACAGAAAAAAACTTATATCTATATTTTTAGAATCTATATTCATAAATGCTATACTCGCTTCTCCATCTTTAGGTATTGATGGACTACCTGGATTTATTATCCACATATCTCCTTCTTTTAATGCTACTTTTCTATGAGTATGCCCAAAAATCACTCCATCTAATCCTAATTCAAGTCCTCTATAATAAATTTTATCTAATCCATATTTAACTGTATATTTATGTCCATGAGTTATTAGAAATTTTTTACCTTCAATTTCAATCACTTGCTCAACTTTCCCATTTCTTTCATAATCACAGTTTCCTAAAACAGAATATACCTTTCCATTAAAACCTTCACTTAATAACTTAACATCATTTATATTATCTCCTAAATGTATAAGAATATCTGAATCATTTAGTAAAGTCTTTACATATTCAATAACATGAGTAACTCCATGTGTATCACTAACTATAGCTACTTTCATTTCTTTTCCTCCTATTTAAGTATCTCTTCTAAATTACTCTTCAGTTTTTCTAAAGCTCTTCCTCTATGGCTAATGGCATTCTTTTCATCTGAAGTCATTTCAGCGAAAGTTTTCTTGTATTCTGGTACGAAAAATAAAGGATCATACCCAAATCCTTCACTTCCATTTAAAACTTCTAAAATTACCCCATAACTTTTTCCCTCTGCTACTATTTTATCTCCTTTATCTGTAACTAAAACTATTACACATATAAAGTTAGCTTTTCTTTCATCTTCTTTAACATTTTTTAATTCCTCTAATAATTTTTCATTGTTTTTAGAATCATTTCCATGCTCACCTGAATATCTAGCAGAATATATACCAGGAGCTCCCTTTAAATAATCTACTTCTAAACCTGAATCATCAGCCATTACAATAAAATCACTTTCATCCTTATTAAGTAAATACTTTCTTATTTCATTGGCTTTTTTAAAAGAATTCTCTTCAAATGTTTTGCCATCCTCTTCAATATCTATATCTATTCCTGCTTCATTTAAAGATAATATATTCAGATTAAAATCTTTTAATATTTCTTTTATTTCTCTTACCTTATGTGCATTATTACTTGCTAGTATAAATTTTTTCATTTTACTCTCTCCCTGTTCCTATCCATAAAGAATCTGTTTTTAAAGCATCTTTTTGTGCTTGTATCATTTGTTTTGCTCCTTTTTCAGCAAGATTTAATAATTCATCTAATTCTTTTCTTGAAAAAGGTCCTGACTCTCCAGTTCCTTGAATTTCTATGAACTCTCTCTCTTCCGTCATTACAACATTCATATCTATTTTAGCAACATGGTCTTCTTCATAGCATAAGTCTAATACTTTATCTTCTCCTACTATTCCAACGCTTACTGCACTAACAAAGTGTCTTATAGGATAAACATTAAAAGGTTTCTTTTTATGAAGTTTATTTACAGCATCAACTAATGCAACAAATGAACCTGTAATAGATGCTGTTCTAGTTCCTCCATCAGCCTGAAGCACATCACAGTCTATCCAAATAGTTTTTTCACCTAAAACTTTCATATCCACAGCTGACCTAAGAGCTCTTCCTATAAGTCTTTGTATCTCCATTGTTCTTCCATCTATTTTCACTTTATTTATATCTCTTTGTTTTCTGCTTTGAGTACTTCTTGGAAGCATATTATATTCAGCAGTTATCCATCCTTCTCCAGCTCCTTTTAAAAAAGGTGGAACTTTCTCTTCTATTGAAGCAGTACATAATACTTTTGTATCTCCAACTTCTATTAATACAGATCCTTCTGCATATTTAGTAAAGTTTCTTGTTATTTTAACTGGTCTTATCTGTTCCTTTTTTCTTACACTACTTCTCATTTAATATCTCCTCACCTTACTTTATTTTAAAAACACTAATTATAAGATTAGTATATTGGTTATTTTATCCTTTATCAACATAGATTATATATAAAAATTATACTCATAAAAAGTTTCTTTAAACCTTTATTTCACCTAAAAGTATTATATATTCACTAGGTAATATTTATAATAAAAATTCATATTAATATATATAAGAAATAATATCATGAGGTGAATTATTTGAAGTATATAAATTCATTCTTAAAAGCCAATTCTCTTTCTAAAGAAGAGATAGCATCCCAATTACTTTTTCTTTCAAAAGAATCAGTAAATCATATAGTACTTGAATCTAGATGTGGAATATCTACAAATTATAAAAACCTTAAAGAAAATTTTAAAAAAGATGAAATATCATTCTTTAAAAATAATACTCCCCTAATTTGTATATATAGAAAAGCAAAACCTAATATTTATTCTTCTAAATATTCAAAAACATGGGATGATACCACCTTTAAAAAGGATATTCCAGTTTCATCTAATGCATTAATGACCCTTTCTCTTTTAAGACTTTGTTCTTACTATGAAAATTTTAAAAATATTAATAGTACACTTTATAAAAGAGCTACTTTTTATAAAAATTTAAGTAAGCTTCAACTTGAATTTTATTATACCTATTTAAGAAATTCAGAAGGTTTTTTTGTAGATAAAAAAAATGAAGAGTCTTCTTCTAAATCCGGGTTAAATATAAGTGAAAAAGAAGATGCAATGTCTTACTCAGATCAAGCTTTAATGATGTTAACTTACTATATGTATAGTAAGCTAGTTCCAGAAAATTCTGATAGCAAAACCTATGAAGATTTTGCACTCCAAATATTAAACATGTTTGTTAATTTCAAGGAAGAATTATACTTACTTTCTTTAGATGAATGTTGCAAAATAAATTATTGTTTAAATAACATGCTTCTATACTCAGATAATGAATATTGTAAATTATTAGTTTTAGATTTATCTGATTTCATATTAAATAAATACTATGAATCAAATAGTACATTTTCTAACCTTGAAACAACTTCTCTAATAGCCTTAAATATGTATTTAAGCTACAAGAATACAAACATACTTATATTTAAAGATGCTTACTTAGACTTAATTGAGCTTTTCTGTAATATGTTTAATGATGAAAAAGGAATAATAGTAAAAGGAACAGATAAAAAAGAATATAAATATACTAACATGGAAATATGTTTATATTTAACTAATCTTTTAATGTCCTTTGATTTAGATGATGATTCCTCAGATAAAAGAGAAAATATAATATCTAAAGTCTATAAAAATTATATAGTTAACTCAGGAATAGTAACTAGTTTCCCTGATGCTCCAAATTTAGATTCTCATGAAAGATATAAAAAGTTCTCTTTAAAACCTGATGATTTAATTGATGAATCAATGTTTAGAATGACTAATGCTAATAGTCCTGAACTTACAGGATTGGCACCTATATTTACAAAAAATATAAAGTACTCTACAAAAAAATCAATTTTCACTTCAGATAAAACTACTTTTGATAGTACAAAAAATATGTTCATATTCTTTGTATTTATAAATAGTTTTATTGATAGATATATAGATTTTATTAATGATACTCCCAAAGAGAAAAAAAGTTCTATATTAATAGAACAAATAGACTCTTTAAAAGATATAGAAAGAACAAATAAACTTACTAATAACTCAAATACTCCTGTAGTTCCACCTAATGCCGGAGACTCAGACTATAATTCTATAATTAATGAAGATCAAATTAATGAAATTTCTCCATCATCAATAAATAGAAACTTAACTAGAGAAATATCAAAATATACTGATTATTCAATAGATAAAAAAGAAGATTTAGATGATAAAATGAAAAATATTCTTGATTCTACTGATTTATGATAATTTATAATTTAAAATTTATAAATAGCTTTCTATGAACTTATATATTGTTCATTTCCTAATATGCTATTTATAGGTTTTATTATTAAATATTAGAATTTAATACCATAAGGAAATTTAGAGAATATAGAGAAATTTCTGCAAAAACAAATTTCTCTATAGTTTTTTTAATACTAATCTTAGAATTTACTTTAATACAAACTTCTAAGTATTTTAACTGCTATATTTTAATACTAAATTTCCATTTCCATCAATAAATAAATAATTAACCTTTGACGACTTACACCAAACATCATTTTTAAAATATAAACTAACTAAACTTAAATTGAACTCTTTTAAAGTAGAATTCTCTTTTTCACTTTCTTTATTTTTATCTTCCGATTTATCCTCTTTTGTATTTATATTTTCTTTTTTTAAGATTTTTGAGTTTTTATCATTTAGGTTAAATTCACCAAAAGCTATATTAAATTCTCCACTTTCTATTGCTTCCTTTATATCATCTTCATAAACCTTTACTATACTCTTTATGGATAGCTCCTTGTCTAGAAACTTTTTAAGTTCATTAGCTAAAACTTTATCCTCTTCATTGTCTCCTACAACTATTTTCAAGACCTCATTGTGACTAAGAACCTTTTTTAAAGTATTTTTACCCTCTTCTTTAAAATTATTTTTTTCTGATTCACCAATTATATAATTTGATTTAACCTCATCTTTTTTAATTGAATCAATCTCTCCTTTGTTATTTATTATTTTTATATAGGGTTTTCCTAAATTATTTTTTAATATATTACTATCACTAATTAAAACTTGCATAATATTAGATATTCCCTTACTCATCTCAGCCTTATCACTATTTACAATCATTAACTTTAAAATACCATTATTATATTTACTTAAATCTTTATATAATCCAATGTCTTCTGAATATATTATAGGAGGATTCTTTAAAATATCTACTTTTTCTAAATTAAAAGCAGCTAATTCAATTTCATCAGAATCTTTCTCCTTAAAGGTTATATCTTTTATTTCTAATTCACTATTATTATAAGGGTTGTCTTTTAATTTTATAAATCCATTATCAGTTACATCACATATAACATATGGCCCAGTATATGATATTTCATTAAAATCCATCTTATAGTTATCTAATGGTTCATTTAAATCTCTTAGTCTATATATAGGTTTAGCTAAATTTTTCAGTAAATTATCATCCTTATTATTCATTCTTAAGACTAATGTATAATCATCAATACTATTAATTGCTACTTCACTAAAATCAATTTTCCCTTCTCTATAATCCTTAACTCCATAAATGCTATTTAACTCACTACTTGTATATTCTTCATTATCTGGACTTAATAAATCTCTAAAAAACATTTGAAAATCTTTTGCTGTTACTTCTTTACCATTACTCCACTTGTTTTTTTCATTAATCTTAAATTTATATTCTAAACCATCATCACTAACCTTCCATCCTATAGCAAGGTCTGGAATTGGTTCTCCTTTTTCATTTACTTCAACTAATCCTGAAAATATATTACTTACTAAATCTTCTTCTCCTGTACTCAAAGCTTCACTAGCCCTTATAGTATTTGGTAAACTTTCAAGAGAATATATAAGCTCTTCATTATAATCAAAATTCATAGTGGAAACATGGGATACATCAATATAACTCCTTCCTACTCCAACTACTAATAAAATTATTAAACATATAAATAAAATCACTTTCTTCATGTAAATATCTCCTTCAATAATCTTTTCCCTTTAAATTATTGACAACTATATTAAAAGAAATACCCATACTTATATTACTCAAGAAAGTAATTTAAAATTATTAAAACTTATATAAAAACAAATATTTTACACTTAAAATAAAGATTTTAGCATATACTTACCTCCTTACTTATTACTTAATAAAATTATATGTTTTAATGTAATAATTATTTAATACTATTTTCAACTATTCTCATGGTATAATTTATTTATTATTTTATCTGGAGGTAAAATTAAATGACTTTAGCAGTTCAAGTTGTTGCTATACTTTTCATGTTAATAATGATATTTTTAGGAATCTGGAGTTTTGTAATCGCAAATAAAGCTTATAGACAAATAAAATATAAAAATTATTTACTCGAAAAAATAGCACATAATATATCTCTAATAAGAAATAAAGAAAAAATATTTAATAACTTAAATGATATGGATGATTCAGTTTCATATTCTGAACTAAATGAAACTCTTTTAGATAAAGATATTAAATCTAATATAAACTCAGAAGAGGATACAAATATATCATAAGAAATAAAAAATAAAAGCCATGTGAATCAATCACATAGCTTTATTTTTTATATCATCTTTTCAAATTCTTCTTCACTTAATATAGTAACACCTAAAGATTTAGCTTTATCATATTTTGAACCTGCCGCTTCTCCTGCTATTACAAAATCAGTCTTTTTACTTACACTTCCTGAAACCTTTGCTCCTAAAGATTCTAATTTTTCTTTTATTGATGTTCTAGAATAGTTTTCTAAAGTCCCAGTTACTACTACTGTTTTTCCCATAAATAGACTTTCTAATACTTCTTTTTTCTCATAATGAGGATTTACTCCAAGGGATAATAATTCATTTATTACTTTTAAAGTTCTTTCCTCTTTAAAGAATTCTATTATACTTCTAGCAACTATATCTCCAACATCTTGAACAGATATTAATTCTTCAAAAGTAGCCTTTTCTAGATTTTCCAAAGACTCAAACCTCTTTACTAAGTCCTTAGCAGTTTTAACTCCTACATTAGGAATTCCTAAAGAATATAAAAATGCTTCTAGAGTACAATCTTTACTTTTTTCTATAGCCTCTAAAAGATTTTGTGCTTTCTTTGGCCCAAACTTATCTAAACCTAATAATTTTTCATATTCTAATTTATAAAGATCTGATATATCTCTTATATCAAGCTTTTCAAATAATTGTTCTGCTGTTCTTTCTGAAAAACCTGCTATGTTCATAGCTTCTCTTCCTGCAAAGTGAACTATAGTTTTAACCATTTGTGGCTTACAGCCTAAAGTGTTTTCACAATATATATGAACTCCTTCATGAACTAAATGAGCTCCACAAGCCGGGCATATCTTTGGCTCTTCAATTTTCTTTGTACCTTCTAAACTTTCCGGAACTACTCCCATTATTTCTGGAATAACATCATTGCTTCTTCTTACAAATACTTCAGATCCTAATCTTACTCCTTTTCTAGCTATATCATCCATATTGTTTAATGTAGCTCTCTTAACAGTAACTCCAGCTAACTCTACTGGCTCTAATATAGCTGTTGGGGATACTCTTCCACTTCTACCTACATTCCATTCAACATCTAAAAGCTTAGTTGTAACCTCTTGCGCTTCAAACTTATATGCAATAGCCCATTTAGGGAATTTAACTGTGTATCCTAAAAGTTCTCTTGTTCTTATATCGTCTATAGCTATTACTAATCCATCTATATCATAATTTAAATCAAATCTTATATCTCTTATATAATCAATTTCTTTTTCAATTTCATCTAAAGTAGTACATTCCCTAATATAATCATCCATTGGAAAGCCCTTAGTTTTTATGAAATTTAGCATTTCCATATAAGTTTTAAAGGGAACTCCTTCCTTATATCCAACATCATAGAAGAAGGCTGATAAATTTCTTTTAGCTGTCTCCGCTACATTTAAATTTCTTAAAGCTCCTGCTGCTCCATTTCTTAAATTCTTAAGAGGACTCTCTGCTTTACTATTGTACTTTTCAAAGGCTTCTGTAGTCATAATAGCCTCTCCATGAATTTCTAAAAAATCATGACAATCAATTTTTAATGGAATTGATTTTATAGTTTTAACCTGAGCTGTCACATCTTCACCAATAGCTCCAGTTCCTCTAGTTGCTCCAGTAACTAACACTCCATTTTCATCATAAGAAAGATTAATTGTTAATCCATCAAACTTTTTAGTTAAAATATATTTTAATGGTGGTAATTCTTCCTCTGAAGTTTTATTATATTCTTCAACAAATTTAACATTTCTATTGTGCCACTCTCTAATTTCCTCTAAAGTTTGAGCTTTATCTAAACTCCAAAGTCTAGCTTTGTGAGTGTATTTTTTAAACTCAGGAAGAATTACATCACCAACTCTTTGAGTAGGTGAATATGGTAATTTATATCCTGTTTCCTTTTCTAAATCTACTAATTCATAATACTTTTTATCATAATCTTTATCTGTTACTGAAGAATTTCCTAAAACATAATATTCATAGGCATATTTATTTAACTCTTCAACTAACTCTTCTATTAACTTTTTCTTATCCATCTTACTCATCTACTCCTTATTAAAGTAAATTTCTATATTAAAGAAGCTCTAGTTGTGCAAAGCTAAACATTAAATGTTTAACTCCTTGACTATCAAAGGCAATTGTAATCTTATAGTCATCTCCAACTTTACTCTTTGTTATTAATGTACCAACCCCAAACTTAGGATGCTTAACTTTTCTTCCCATAGTTAATTCATCTATTTCTACATTTACTGAAGACTTTCCTGATAAAGTCTTATTTATAGATTCATCGGCTTTAGAAATGCTCATTCCTCCTCTAATACTGTGAGGATTATAAGTTTTTCTTAGCTCTCCATAAGTTTGTGAACTATTTTTTAAAGAATTACTTGAACTTTTACCATTAATATTTATGTAGTCTTTTATATTAGCTGGAATTTCTGATATAAAATCTGATTGTCCATAAGCTACTGTCTTACCAAATATCATTCTTGTTTCAGCTGATGTCATATATAACTTTTCCTCAGCTCTAGTTATTCCAACATAACAAAGTCTTCTAGCCTCTTCCATTTGGTTATCATGTTCAAAACAACTTGCATTTGGGAATATTCCATTTTCCATACCAACTAAGAAAACTGTTGGGAATTCTAGTCCCTTTGAGCTATGAACTGTCATAAGCATTACATAATTATCTTCTGCTTCTAAATCATCCATATCTTGAACAAGAGCAACCTTCTCCAAGTAAGATGATAATGACTTATCTTCTTCATTACTTTTTTCAAATTCAACAGCATCAGAAACTAATTCTTCTAAGTTTTCTATTCTACTTTGATCCTCTATAAGCTTTGAATCTTTAAGTGATTTTAAATAACCTGTTTTTTCTAAAACATATTCAATTAATTGAGATACACTTAATTGCTCTGACATAACCATTATTTCTTCCATCATATCAGTAAACTTCTTAATCGGATTTATGCTTCTAGCTGTTAACCCTGGTACATAATCTACATCTAATAAAACATTGTATAATGTGTCATCTATTTCAGTTGCATGATTTTGAAGTTTTTCTACAGTAGTATCTCCAATACTTCTTTTAGGAACATTTATTATTCTTCTTAAACTTATAGAATCTTTAGGATTTACTATTATTTTTAAGTATGCAAGAATATCTTTTATCTCTTTTCTATCATAGAATTTTAGACCTCCAAAAATTCTATATGGAATTCCTGCTCTTCTTAAGGCTTCCTCAAAATTACGTGACTGTGCATTTGTTCTATAAAGAACAGCAAAATCTTTATATTTATATCCTTTATCACTTTTTAATTTTTCTATCTCTGAAACTACAAAAGCAGCTTCCATTTTATCTGAGTAAGCTCTATGAATACTTATTTTTTCTCCTTCTACTTGCTCAGTTCTTAAAATTTTAAATTTTCTCTCTGCATTATTTTTTATAACTTTATTAGCAGCTTCTAAAATATTTCCTTTTGATCTATAGTTTTGTTCAAGCTTAATAACTTTAGCCTGTGGATAATCCTTTTCAAAATCTAATATATTTCTTATATCTGCGCCTCTCCAAGCATAAATACATTGATCATCATCACCAACTACACATATATTTTTGTGTTTTTTAGCTAAAAGCTTGGCAAATTCATACTGAGCTTTATTTGTATCTTGATACTCATCTATCATTATGTATTTAAACTTATTTTGATAAAACTCTAATACATCATTATGCTTTCTAAATAACTCAACAGTTTTTACTATTAAATCATCAAAATCTAAGGCATTATTTTCTTTTAATTTCTTTTGATACAAAAGATATGCATCTGCTATTTTATTTTTTCTAAAATTGCTTTCATTTTCTTTCTTAAAACTCTGTGCACTTTGAATGTTATCCTTTGCTTTCCCTATAGTCCCTAAAATCTCTAGATCAGTTATCTCTTTGTCATTAATATTAAGATCTTTCATTACAAGTTTTATTAATGTTTTCTGATCTGATGAATCATATATTGTAAAGTCTTTACTATAACCTAACTTATCTATTTCTCTTCTTAAAATTCTCACACAAGATGAATGAAATGTTGATATCCACATATTATTAGCTACTTCACCAACTAAAGATTTTACCCTTTCTCTCATTTCTCCTGCCGCTTTATTTGTAAATGTTATCGCTAATATATTATAAGGTTTTATATCATTCTCTATCATATATGCTATTCTGTGTGTAAGCACTCTGGTTTTGCCAGAACCTGCTCCTGCTAATATAAGTACTTGACCATCAATTGTGGTTGCTGCTTCATATTGTTCTTTATTAAGCAAGCTTTTTAAATCCATTAGATCACTCCTATTCCTACAATAAAACTAAACTTTATTATACCATATAAATCTATATATTATATTTTATCAAACATATTATTCTTTTACATGACTAATAAAAAAATAAATGGCCGCATTATAAAATGTGACCATTTATTTCAAATATAATACTCTTAATTTAAAAATAATCTTTCAAATTTTAATTATTTTAGATATTTTTTCTTAATTAAAATTTCTAATATTATCTAAAATATCTCATTCTCCTAAAAGTTTATTTAGCTCATTTCCATTAAGCTTTTCTTCCTCTAAATTTCCTTCCTTAATAGAATTCTCTCCTGCTGAATGTTTATTATTGTTCTTCTCACTATTCGAACTTTCAAAATTTTGACTTTCATTATTATAACTTTCTACTGAAGATTCATTATTAGGTTTATTTACTTTATCATTCTCATTATTAGGTTTAGTCAATTTATTCTCATTATTATTAGATGAATTTACTTTATCCACCTTATCATTAGAGTTATTTACTTCATTTTCCTTGACCTCATTATTAGGTTTAGTCATGTCATCACTCTTGTTATTGGTATTAGTTAAACTATAAGCTACACTTCCATTAGAATCTTCATATAAGTATAATATTATTTCTTCTAAACGCTTCCCAAATCTATCTTCGAAATTGCTATTTAATTTTATACTTGGCAAATTGTTTTCTATTCCAACAGGAATTAAAAATGAGCCATCCTTCTTACTTATTATAATTTCCTTTCCATCTATTGAAATTTCAACATTATCTAAAAAAGTTTCACTTCCAATAATGTCTTTATTTATATCACTTCCACTATAAAACACTTTTTTAGAAAATTCTAATACAATAGAGTTTTCTCTAGTACTTATATTTAAAACTTCAAAAGGACTTTCATTAGGATCTAAATCAACTATTTTAATGGTATTTTCTACTGAATACTCTCCATTAAAATAAGCATAACTTCCATAAGTAGCACTTGAAGCAAGTGAACCCCCTAAAATTAATGCTATAATTTTATTTTTACTAATCACTTAAACTCCTCCTCTACTATTTATTATTTTTTTGTGTATATCTTATATTTAAATCAAATTTAAATTCAGTATTGGAATATTTTCTTGGCATATCCCTTTGCATATTCAATGTTAATGTAGCAGTTAAAACTTCACCATCATTTAAAACTACTTCATTACCTTCTGAATCTAATAATTCAATAGTTTTATCAAATAGAGAAAGTAATTTTTCTTCTCCATCGCCATATCCTTTTATATCCCTATTTTCACTACTTTTAAAACTTAATGAGTACTTTATTTTCTCTAATCCATCATTTCCTATTGATGGATTTTTAAAATTTATTTTAACTCTTTGATCTAAAGTTCCATTATTAGCTATTATAAAATTATCACTAACAGGAACTTCTATATCCATTTTATCTATTTTAATTGTTTTTTTAGCCTCTGAACTTAAAGTTCCTAAAGTTAACTTTAAATCGCTGTTTATATTTTCCTCATGTGAAAAATAGGCTAAACTTCCTAAACCTCCTGTAATTCCTATAGCCAATACTAATGAAATTATTCTTCTTATCTTAGCGTTTTTCATATTAAATCTCCTCCTTTTTTTTGAGGTAACTTTAATATTGATAATTCTATACCCAAAGCTAGAACTACAAAAATCATAAAATTTTTATTGCTAGATATCCCTGTATTGAATAATATACCATTTTCACTTAAATTATTAGATATTTTTATTGAACTTTCTTCTAAACTTCCTGTTTCCCCAATAATTATCTCATTAAATAAATTATTCTTTTCCTCTACTCCCTCAGTAGTAACGCCAACTTTTTCTTTAGCAAATACAATATCATATTTAACTGGAATAAAAACTAATGTTACTAAAAGTGCACACAAAAATGCGCTTTTAGTTCTACTCATACTGTTTTCCCTCCTTTTAATAGCCTTAACATAATAAATCTATTTTAACTTTATATTTATATTCATTAATAAATAAAAAAGAACCTAGTTCATTCTTATTTTAGAAAAATATTAAATAATATTAATAATAAACTTAATCATATTTATCTACATTATAGTTCTAGTTCTTAAATCAATATTTTCATAATAAATATATTGTTTTAAATAATTATTTACACAACATCTATATGTATAGCAACATTTATTTAAAACATATTATAAACCAAAAAGAGTTGATACTTTAAAGTATCAACTCTTTGTAAATTTGAATATATTATTTCAATAATTAATCTTAAACACAAGTTTTCTTGCATTTTTATACAAATAAAAAACGCAACCCTTGGGGCTAGGTTGCGTTTCAGCAATAAGCAATAAATAAAAAGGGGGCTATTTATTCCTTTTATTTATCCTCGCACACTTATTATATTAGATGTTTACTTAAATTGCAAGTAATCTAATATTTTTTTTGCAAGTTTTCCCCCATAATTTTTCTATTCACAATCATTATGATTTAATTTTCTAAAAATTTTTATAAATCACCGCTAATTCACTTTCTGAAAGTTCTTTATATTCGCCTTCCTCTAAACTTTCATCAAGAGGAAGATTACCAAAAGAAGTTCTTTTTAAATAAACAACTTTTTTTCCTCTAGATTCAAACATTCTTTTTACCTGATGATATTTCCCCTCTTGAATAGTAACTTCTACTTTAGATGAATCATCAAAATTTTCTATAACCTTAAGTTTTGCACTCATACACTTATATCCATCATCTAAAGTTACTCCATTTTCAAAAGCTTTAATATCTTTTTCTGTTATAGGCGCATTTATTTCTGCATAATAAACCTTATCAACATGATATTTAGGTGAGATTAACTTATGATTTAAATCACCATCATTAGTTAATAACAATAATCCTACTGTATCTTTATCAAGTCTTCCTACTGGAAAAGGTTCAAAAACTTGATCTTCCATATATAACAAGTCAATAACCGTTTCATCTCTCTTATCATAAGTTGCTGAAATTACTCCTGCTGGCTTATTCATCATTAAATATATATACTTTTTATACTCTACTTTTTCTCCATTTATAACTATTACATCTTTCTCAGGATCTATTTGAAGTCCGCTATCTTTAACCTTCTCATCATTAACTGTTACAAAACCTTTTTTAACAACTTGCTTTATTTCTTTTCTCGTTCCGTATCCTAAGTTTGATAAAACCTTATCTAATCTTTCCACTAAATAATCACTCCTCGTAAAAAATCACATTTATATCTGTGGTTAGTATAAATCAAAGTTTAACTAATTACAACTTATTAAAACTGTTAAAATAAATAAGACTCTATTTTAAATAAAAATTGATTTTGTATAATTTAAAACCCAATTTAATATTAATATACTAAATTGATCATAAACCTTTATTTTAAAATCAATGTTATCTAAAATAGAGCCTTAAATGTATATTAAACTTTAATATGTCATTCTACCTTAAATTCAAAAGTATCATAATCCTCATAAGCACATTTTTTATAATAACTTTTAGTTAATACTAAGACCTTATACTTTCCTGGTACATATGGTCTAAAAGAATAATAACTCTTTCTACTATATTTTTGAACTAAAGACCAGTTTCCATTAATCATTATATAATATTCATAGCAAACTCTACTTCCACCTTCACATTTTGTAGAAAAGTTTATTTCTTCATTAATTTTAAATACTTTATAAGAAGTACTTATTTTAGTAGCTGTAACAGGTGGAGCTTCATTAACATAAAACCTTACTTCCCTTCTTGAATCAAATCCCTCTTTACATTTAATATTTCTAGCGAATATATCAATTGTGTATTTTCCTGGACATTTTGGCGTAACTTTAAACCTCTTATTTTTTACATAATCAGTTTCTTCTACTACTTGGCCATTTACCTTAGTAACATACTTAACCTTTACTTGTCTAGTATTTTGAACTATTGCTTCAATATCAATATCATCTCCAACTAAAAAATATTCCTTAGCTGGAACTAATATATGATCAATTTTCCCTTCTGCATACTCCATAACTTTAAAATTTAGTACAGTATGTACATCATATTCCTTTGCTGAATATTTATCTTTTACTCTTACATCAAGCTGATAATCCCCTTTTTCATTTGGAATAAATTCTACCCAATTGTTACTTCCAAAATCAATACTTTCTATAGCTTCACCGTCCTTAATTATTACAAATGAATACTTTAAGTCAGTACCTCCTTCTGCACTAACTCTAAGTTTTATTACTTCATTAATTATATGTGTCTTATCTCTATCAAATATTAATTCTGTTATTTTTATTGACTTTTTAACCTTTTTTTCTATTTTATAATCTAATTTTGATTCTAATTCATAATCTCCAATAAATGATTCATCCTTAGCCCAGAGAGTTATTCTATAATTTCCTTCTTTTTTAGCATTCCATTTTAAAATGCTATTTCTTGTATAACCTGTATCTTCAGATATTTCTCCATCTATTTTAAATCTATAGAGAACATCACTTCCTCCATCAATAACAGCTTTTATCTCTATTATCTCTCCCTTTTCTTGAGGTGAGCTTAAATCTGTAGTAAAACTTCTTAATTGTAATTGTTCATATGGTTTTATATCATATACCATTACAGCTCTATCATCAAATTCCTTATTAGAATACATATCTCTTATTAAACATAAAAGCTTATATCTTCCCTCTTTAAATTCTTTAAAAGTTACTATACGACTTGATGAAAAATCTTGAATACAAGTTCTACTTCCATCAGGTGAAATTTTTACAAACTTATATAGTGCTGTTCTTTCATCTTCAAAATTTGCTCCCACTTCAAATGTAAGCTCTGAGTTTACTATTAATTTTTCACTTAAATTAATAAAATTAATTATTTCAGGCTTTACAAATTCTTTTGCTGTAAATATCACTGTGTCATAGTCATCTGCTGTATTAGTCGAACTTGTTTTCTTACACTCAATTAAAAACTCAAATTGACCACTTTCATTAATAGTATAATTTAATTTATTTTCTAGTGTATAATCTTTTATAAGCTGCCATCCATTATTTCCACTTATAAAATATCTATACATAATATTTTCATTTTTACTGTCAATCTTTAATTCAGCCTTCTCTCCAACATTAAATACATCTTTATTTAGATATATTCCTTTTATTAACTTTTCTTCCTTAATTTCATCTTTAGTTTTTTCATTATTAAGCCCATCAACTCTTCTTTTCACATTAACACTCTGAGTAACTTTATAATCAAAAGGCTTATTTGAATTTTTTTTTCTTCCTTGAACCATAATCATATAATCTCCATTTTCTTTAGGAGTCCAAATAAATTCATTTTCCTTTTCAAATTCTCTTAAAGTTTCCCAAATTCCATCCTTTCCTATTAATATTTTATACCTTAAATTATCATTAGTATTATTTATTATTTTTATGTTAACCGGACTATTATCTTCTATTATATCTCTTGCATCTAACTCTAAAATTAATTCTCCCATAATTTATCTCCTAACCCCCTAAACGTTATAGATAAATAGATTATATTATACTTCCGTTTTTATGTAAATATTTTCTATTTTTCTCATCATAAAACATTCTATTTCTACATTTTTTCTTCTTTTATAAAATGTATAAAAAGTTTAAAACTGTCTATAATATAAATAGTGTTACTTAACACTGTAAATCTCCTAATTTTATTATATCCATATAATCAAACCATTAAAGAAATCTCAGCCACTCTGAGATTTCTTTTTTATACGATTTAAATATTATCTATATTATTTATTTTCTAATTTTCCAAACCTTATTTTATTATATTTAATTTAAAATAGATTTTACCTTTTCTATCAAAACTTCTAAATTATAATAAAGTCTATCATCATCTTCTTTATTTCTTTTATGATTGCCTTTTGATTTTCCACCAGCCCTTCTATTTTTTTGACTTAAATGTCTTTCAAAAAGAAGTCTATCAATATTATCATCATCATAAATATATCCTCTAGGACTAATAGCTAAAGCTCCTTTTCCTAAAGCCATAGCTGCTACTCCATAATCTTGAGTTATTACAATATCATTTTTCTCTGTGTTATTAGCCACATACATATCTACACTTTGAAATCCACCATCAACCATTCTCACCTCAGAATAATCTGAATTTATCATATGATTTATTGTACAGTAAATTAATATTTTGACTAAATGCTTTTTAGCAACTTTTTCAATTATATCTCTTCCTGCACATCCATCACCATCAATAATTATTTTCACTTTTCTACTCCTCCCATAATACATTCCCTATTATAATTATTTAATATTAAATAATTAACCATTAATAAAATTATAAATCTTCATATTGATTTACTAATATTCCTACAATAATAAATAATTTATATATTAATAAAATTATACTATTAAAACAAAAAAGAAGCTCTAAAAAGAGCTTCTTTTTATAATTAAATTTATATTATAATCTTTCTTCTAACTTAGCTTTTAAATCTTCAAAACCTGGTTTTCCAAGTAAAGCAAACATATTTTTCTTGTAAGCTTCAACACCTGGTTGATCAAATGGATTTATTCCTAGAAGATATCCACTTACTCCACAAGCTTTTTCAAAGAAGTAAACTAATCTTCCGAAGTAGTACGGTGTCATTTCTGGAACATTAACAACTACATTTGGAACTTCTCCATCATTATGAGCAATTAAAGTTCCTCTGAATGCTTGTTTGTTAACATAATCCATAGTTTTTCCAGCTAAGAAGTTTAATCCATCTATGTTTTCTTCATTAGCTTCTATTACTATTTCTTCTCTTGGAGATTCTACATTAATAACTGTTTCAAAGATATTTCTTCTACCTTGTTGAATGTATTGTCCCATTGAGTGTAAATCAGTTGAGAAGTCAACGGCAGCTGGGAATAATCCTTTATTATCTTTTCCTTGTGATTCTCCATATAATTGTTTCCACCATTCATTGAAATAGTGAAGTGCTGGCTCATAGTTAACTAATATTTCTATAGCTTTACCTTTATTGTATAAAGCATTTCTAGCAACTGCATATTTGTAACATTCATTATCAGCTAATGAAGGGTTAGAATATTCTTCTCTAGCATCAGCAGCTCCTTCCATCATTTCATCTATGTTTATTCCAGCAGTAGCTATTGGTAATAATCCAACTGGTGTTAATACTGAGAATCTTCCTCCAACATCATCTGGAATTACAAAAGTTTCATATCCTTCAGCATCAGCTAAAGTTTTTAAAGCACCTTTTTCAGCATCTGTTGTAGCATATATTCTTTTCTTAGCTTCTTCTTTTCCATATTTCTTTTCCATGTACTCTTTTAAAATTCTAAAAGCTATAGCAGGCTCTGTAGTAGTACCTGATTTTGATATAACATTTAAACTTACATCTAATCCTTCAATAGCATTTAATAAATCAGCCATGTAACTTGAGCTTATATTATTTCCTGCGTAGAATATAGTTGGTGTTTTTCTCTTATCTTTTGGTAGAGAGTTATAGAAGTTATTAGTTAACATTTCTATAGCAGCTCTTGCTCCTAAGTAAGAACCACCTATTCCTATAACAATTAATACATCTGAATCACCTTGTATTTTCTTAGCAGCTTCTTTTATTCTAGCAAACTCATCTTTATCATAATTAACTGGTAGATCAACCCATCCTAAAAAGTCGTTTCCTGCACCTGTTCCATTATGTAATGTATTGTGTACTTGGTTTATAGTTTCTTGCATGTAAGCAACTTCGTGAGATTTTAAATATGGAGCTGCTTTTGATAAATCAACAACTAATCCTTTTTTCATTATTACTACCTCCATTAGCGTTTATAAATTTATTTTACCCACGCCATTAATATATATAATATAATCGCAAAAATAATTAGGCCTCCAAAAACCATTGGAAGTATTATTGCGTATTGCGCTAACATTATAGCAACCAAATCCTTAAAAGTTGGCTTCTCTTTATTTTTAACTTCTCCCATTAATTTCTCATATTCTTCTTTTTCTTTTCTTCTAGTTACTTCATCTTTAAACCAAAACAAACTTAATTCCCCCTGTTTACCATACATTAATATTTTATCACTTATTATTTATGTATTACAATACAATATAGAACTTTTTATATATTTAATGAAATTTTATTATATATAGCTATAGTGTAGGAAATTAAATTTTCCTACACTATACAAAATTAAATTTTAAATTCAATTTTACATTTTAATACATTAAATCTACTCTTAAATTAAACTAAATGACATGCAACAAAGTGATCTTTTCCAACACATTTATATTCTGGAGCTTCCTTCTTACATTTATCCATAGCATATGGACATCTAGTATGAAACTTACATCCACTTGGTGGATTAGCTGGTGAAGGAATATCACCCTTTAATATTATTCTCTCTCTCTTGATTGTAGGATCTGGTATTGGAACTGCTGATAATAATGCCTTTGTATATGGATGTAATGGATTCTCATAAAGTTCATTTTTAGGAGCTAATTCAACTAAACTACCTAAGTACATTACACCTATTTTATGACAAATATGTTTTACTATACTTAAATCGTGAGATATAAAAAGATATGAAAATCCCATCTCTTCTTGTAAATCCATCATTAAGTTTACAATCTGTGATTGTATGGAAACATCAAGTGCTGAAACAGGTTCATCTGCAACTATAAAACTTGGATTTAAAATTAATGCTCTTGCTATACCTATTCTTTGTCTTTGTCCACCTGAAAATTCATGTGGATATCTTTTCATATGATATCTAGCAAGTCCACATCTTTCTATAGTTTGAGCTACTCTTTCAGGTAATTCCTCTTTACTACATAACTTATGGCTTAAAAGTGCTTCTCCTACTAAAGAGTCTACTGATAATCTAGGATTTAATGATGAATATGGATCTTGAAATATCATTTGCATTTTGGGTCTTAACTCTCTAAGTTCTTTCTTTTTAAGAGCAAAAATATCTTTTCCTTCAAAATATACATTTCCATCTGTTTTTTCAAACAATCTTAAAATTGTTCTTCCTGTTGTTGATTTTCCACAACCTGATTCTCCAACTAGTCCTAAAGTTTCACCCTTATATATAGTAAAACTTACTCCATCAACAGCTTTTACATTGCCAACTGTCTTAGAAAAAACTCCTGCTTTAATCGGAAAGTATTTTTTCAAATTTTCAACTTTTAAAACTGTATTATCTGCCATCTACTTTCCCTCCTTATATAACCAGCATGAAACTTTATGTCTATTTCCCACATCAACAAGAGTAGGTTGGTCATCCTTACATTTTTTCATGCACCTATCACATCTCTCATTGAAGTAACAATTATCTGGCATACCTACTGGATTTGGAACTTGTCCTGGTATTGAATAAAGTCTAATTTCATTTCCATTAACTGATGGCTTAGATTTAAGCAATCCTTGTGTATATGGATGCAGAGGATTTTTAAATAACTCTAAAACTGGAGCTTCTTCAATAACCTTACCAGCATACATTACAACAACATAGTCAGCCATTTCAGCAACTACTCCTAAGTCATGTGTTATTAATAATATTGATGTATTTAATTTCTCTTTAATATCTCTCATAAGATCTAAAATTTGTGCTTGAATTGTAACATCAAGGGCAGTTGTAGGTTCATCAGCTATTAAAAGCTTAGGATTACAACAAACTGCCATAGCAATCATAATTCTTTGTCTCATTCCTCCAGATAACTCATGAGGATAAGATTTCATTATTTCTTCTGCCCTAGCTATACCAATTATTTTTAAAACTTCTATGGCTTTCTTTTCAGCTTCTTCTTTTGATAAATGCTGATGAAGAATTATTGCTTCACAAATTTGATTCCCTATTTTAAATACTGGATTTAATGATGTCATAGGCTCTTGGAAAATAACTGATATATCATTTCCTCTCATATCCATAAGTTCTTGCTCTGTGAACTTTAAAACATCTTTTCCTTCAAAAAGTATTTCTCCTCCAACTATTTTTCCAGGAGGACTAGGTATTAATCTCATAAGAGACATTGCAGTAACAGATTTACCACATCCAGATTCTCCAACAACACAAACTGTCTCTCCTTCTTTTATTTTAAAACTAACATTATTTACTGCTTTAACAATTCCTTCACCTGTATTAAAGTGAGTTTCAAGATTTTTAAATTCTACTAATGTTTTTCCCATTACACTCTCCCCCTTAAACCTTTAGCTTAGGATCTAGAGCATCTCTTAATCCATCTCCAAAAATATTTATAGATATAACAGTTAAGAATATACATATTCCTGGAGGTATCCATAACCACCATCTATTTGTTAATGTATAATAATCTTGAGCTG
>NZ_JARHZJ010000005.1 GCF_029258205.1 Clostridium sp. | reverse complement strand
ACAAAAATAGAAGAAACTAAAGAAGTGGAAACACAATTTCCGTATAATGTAGAATTTGATAACTATAAAGTTCAAATAAATAAACCAAAATTATTCAATCATTATGTTCTTTTTGATTATAATGTTGAAACAAAAGATGGTTCACCTATAGAAGAAGGAGATTTTAATATTACAGGTAGTGTTCAATTTCCTGATAAAGCTTATTTTATATCTTCTGATAACATATTAAATGAAATTAATAACAATAAAATGCATATTGTTGATGTCGGGATTATTGTAGCTAGAGAAAATTATGATTTATACGTAAAAAATCCTAGTTTTTTAGTAAATGCAAGAGAAAAAGGTAGTAGTAAATTGATTTATGAAGAAAAAAGAATAGATAAAAGGATAGAAACTAAAGGAATTATTTATCTAACTAAAGAAAACTATAAAGAAATAAATAAAACATTTAAATTAGATAATATTGATTTTAATATTTTAAGTTTAGGAAATTTTGATTTTGGATCATTTATACCTATTTTTGTAGGTAATATAAGTCATGAACAAAGTGAAGAAATAAGTAATAAATATGCTATTAGAATTAAAAGTGGAAATTTAAATCAAATTTATAATTTAGAAAAATGGGCTGGATTTTATGAAAAAGCCATAAAAAATTATAGTAAGATAGATTCTAAATATAATAAAAATTCAGAATATGATCAATTCTATATGGCAAAACTTCTTTATAATCCTAAAGAAGTGAATAAAGATAATCTGGAAATATATCTTGTTAATAAAAATACTAATGAAGAAGTTAAAATAAATTAATATACTAATAATTTAAAAGGTTCGCAATAGCTTTTGTTGTGAATCTTTTTTATAAGATGATATAATTTTCTTAGTTTTACAAAGGGGGAGCTGAATAAGTGGGGAACGTATTACAAGTGAATAAGGGAAATTATATAGATAATGTGCATATAGTTGGAAAAGATATAATAACAGGTGAAGAAATTAGTAGGGGAACATCATTAATACTTAATTTAAGTTCAGTAATTTTTCATAATTCATTTAAAAATACTGATGAAATAATAACAGCATTAAAACAATCTTCTAGAAAGACAATAAAACTAGATCCAGAAAGAATTAGGTTTAGTCAATCATCTGTAAATGGAGCTGGAGAAATAATTGAAAGTATGAAAAAAATGGGTGGAAAGGTGATTCTATTGATGTTATAAAAATGGAAGATGGAAAATTAACTACGATAGATAATACTAGAGTTGTCGCAGCTAGAAAAACTAAAACTACTGTTTTAGCTAATATACATTAAGAAACTGAAGAATTAGTAGATAAAGAGATGATTGAAAGATTTACTGTTAAATATAAAGTGTCAAAAACTTGGGGAGATGTAATAAGATTTAGAAGTGGTAAGCAAAATAAAAAATTTAGAGATAATAACCTATTAGGAAGTTATGAAATTGAAAGGATTGGTATGTAAAATGAATATAAAAGATTTAGAAAAAAATATAGATTATAAAGAGTTTAGATATCCAAAGGAATTTATTAAAATTTTAGAACTTAATTTAATAGATTTTGATGTATGGTATATACTTAGTGGAGATGAATTCTTAAATAAGTTAAATGGATTAAAAAAAAGATATCCTAAAAGAAAATTAATACCATTTGCTAAAAGAGCTGATAATGATGATGTAGCATGTTTTGAAGTTGGCTATAATGAAGGTCAAGTTCAATTAATACATGACTTCGCATCAGAAGGATTTGAGCAAGTATCAATATATAATAATTTTTGGTTGTGGTTTAAAGATGCTATAGATGAATTAATAGAATTTAATAAGATTGAATTAGAATAAGGTGGCTTTTATGGATTATGAAAAAATAAGTAAAAGTATTTCATATATTTTAAGGCATAAAGCTATTGAATATGATTTAGTAGTTGATGAATTTGGGTGGGTAGAATTAAAAAAATTAATTCCTATTTTAAATTTAATTAATACTGAAAAAATAACTGAGAATGAGATTAAACATATAATTAAAACTTCAGATAAAAAAAGATTTGAAATACTTAATGATAAAATAAGAGCATTATATGGACATTCATTAAAAAAGAAAATAAAGAAAGATAAAAGTAAACCACCTGAATATTTATTTCATGGAACAAGTAATAAAGCAATTAATAATATATTTAAATTTGGATTAAAACCTATGCAGAGACAATATGTGCATTTAACAACTAATATTAATGAGGCATATGAAGTAGGATTAAGATATGATAAGAAGCCAATAATATTGAAGATAAATTCATTAGCTGCTTGGAACGATGGATTTGATTTTTATATAGGAAAAGATAAGGTATGGTTATCTAATTATATAGATTCAAAATATATTGAAATATTAAATATAAACAATTTTAAAAATAAAAGTTATATTGGCTAAATTTATTGTAAAATTTATAAAGTATTTAAAATAGTAGCTTAATTTCAATTAGCTTAGTAAATAAATAATAGAAAATATGATATAATTTTCTTAGTTTTACAAAGGGGGAGCTGAATAAGTGGGGAACTTATTACAAGTGAATAAGGAAAACTATATAGATGATGTTCATAGTGAGAGTAAAGGATTGATAACTAGGAGCGTTATAGATAAAAAAGGATATAGCCAATGGCACTATAAATATGCCGAATTAAAAGATTTAGATATGAGTTGTGAAAATATCTATACAACTTTAAATACCTTTTATAAGTCTTGTAGGAGATTAGAAAATATAAAAGAGTTAAATAGGGGTAGCATCCATGGCCGTCAACCTAAGAAGCCTCACTTTCTATAATATTTAATTAATTATTATAGAAAGTGAGGCTTAATTTTATGAATAAAAAACTTAAATATTTATCTAAAAATATAAAAGAAAGTTTTGATATTAATGAAATAAATAAAATAGCAAAAGATACAAAATTCATTGAAAGAAAAGGAAATATAAAATTTAATAGATATGCACGGATGTGAAGATAAGACAATAGGAGATTCACATATATCAAGAGCATTCCAAAATCAATTTGGATTTGTAAATGGAAGTTATGATGGAGTATATCAAGGAGGATTCTTAATATCATGGGCAAATTCAATAGGAGTAAGAGCAGCCTTAATAGAATTACCACAATCATGTTATAGTCATTCAGATGCTGTTAATGGAAGATATCTTCAAAAGTGTATAAATGCAGTAACAAACTTAATAGGAGGTTCTGGCGGTAGTTCATCAGGAGGAAGTACTGGAGGAAATACAGGTTCAGGCAGTACAGGAGGAATCTCATCTTCAGATATAAGTTATGAAGCAACAGGAGAAGTGAAAAATGTACAAACATTCCTAAATGTAAGAAAAGGACCAGGAAGAGATTATGATTCAATAGGACAGTTACATCAAGGAGATAAGGTAAATATAGTTGCTAAAAATGGAATATGGTATAAAATTTCTTCACCTATAGCTGGATATGTACACTCTGAATTTATAGAAATCTATAGTGAAAACAATAGTTCAAATGAGAGAATTATAGATACTACTCCTGACAAACTATTAAAAAGCATAACAATGAATATAGAGGGAGTTGATATAGAATTTGAATGGAGATTAATGCCTCATGATAATAAATATCATTTAATGCCAGTTAATGAATTAAGAAATCTTGAAAAATATCATCATGCTTTTGCATTGCAAGTTCCTTTTGGAGAATTGGTATCATTTGTGTTATCATTGACTCCTATTGATTTTGCAAAAGATTTAGTTGAATTTATAGCAAGAAAAGATATAATAACAGGTGAAAAGTATGATAGAGTTACTTTAGGTGCGTGTTTATTATTACCGGAGTTTTCAGAGTTTTTAGTTAAGAAGGGTGTAAAAGATGCTGGACCTGTAGCTAGAATATTTAAGGCTAGTTTTAAAAGAGCTCAACCTGGTATTGTAGAAGGCGCAGAGTTATTAAAAAGTTATGAAAAAATTAGTAGAGGACAAGGGCATATTATTCTTATTCCAAAAGAGGTAGGGATTAAATTACAAGGAAAAAAATTTAAAGATTTCAATGAATTTAGATCGGAATTTTGGAAAGAAATGTCTAAGAGTAAATATGCTAAAGAATTTAGTGAAAGTAATATATCTAATATGTTAAAAGGTAACGCACCAATGGTTATTAAAGAGCAAAGGCTTGGTTCTAGGACTAGATATGAATTACATCACAAAAAACCTATTTGGGATGGTGGAGATGTATATAATTTAGATAATCTAGTAATAGTAAGTCCAAGATACCATCAAGAAATTTTAGATAAGGATTACCACTTTCAAAGAGGGGAATTCAAGATAGATTAATTATTTTATTAAAAGGAGTTGTAATTAAAATGGAAAAGCTTAATAAAGAAGAAATTATAAAGTTAATAGATTCTATAAGGAATCCTAAGGATGAATGGTCAGAATCTTTCATTGATGAATTAGTATTTAAACTAGAAGAAAATGTTGTTTGCCCAAATCCAACTGACTTAATATTTTATACTGAATTATCTTCTGAAGAAGTTGCAGATAAAATATTAAATTATAAACCAATAATATTATAAAATTATTAATAAAAAAGTAGAACTATAAATTTTTATAGTTCTACTTTTTATTAATATGGTGTTTCTAGTATAAAATTTTGTTATCATTAAGTTTAAGAAAATATGATATAATTTTCTTAGTTTTACAAAGGGGGAGGTGAATAAGTGAGAAACGCATTAAAGCTGAATAAAAAGAACTATATAGATAATATTCATAGTAGAAGTAAAGGGTGGATAACCAGGAGCGTTATAGATAAAAAAGGATATAGCCAATGGCACTATAAATATGCCGAATTAAAAGATTTAGATATGAGTTGTGAAAATATCTATACAACTTTAAATACCTTTTATAAGTCTTGTAGTAGATTAGAAAATATAAAAGAGTTAAATAGGGGTAGCATCCATGGCCGTCAACCTAAGAAGCCTCACTTTCTATAATA
>NZ_JARHZJ010000015.1 GCF_029258205.1 Clostridium sp. | reverse complement strand
TTATTTTCTTATTAACTTAGCCACATTCTCAATATGAGAAGTGTTTGGAAACATATCAACTGGTTGAACTTCTAAGGTTTTATAGCCATTTGCCTCTAATATTTGTAAGTCTCTTCCTAAGGTGCTTGGATCGCAACTTACATATACTATTTTTTTAGCATCTATATTTGTTATAGCATCTAGCAATTTTTTATCGCACCCTTTTCTAGGTGGGTCTACTACTACCACATCAGCTTTTACTCCCTTATTTATTAAGTCTGGTATTACTATTTCTGATTCTCCAACAAAGAATTCCACATTCTCTACTTTATTTTCCTTTGCATTTATAAAAGCATTATCTATAGCCTGTGGAATTATTTCTACTCCATAAACTTTTTTAGCCTTTTGTGATAGAAATAATGTTATTGTTCCTGTTCCACAATATGCATCAAAGACTTCTTCATTTCCTGTAAGATTTGCATATTCTAAAGCCTTACCATATAAAACCTCTGTTTGAGTAGGATTTACTTGGAAGAATGATAATGGAGATATGTTAAATCTAAAGTCTCCTATGTAATCTGATATTGTATCTTCTCCCCATAGAGTTTTACTTTCTAATCCTAATATTACATTAGTTTTCTTTGAGTTTATATTTTGTATAACGCTCTTTATTCCAGGAATATTTTTAACCATTAAGTCTACAAACTCTTCTTTGTGAGGAAGTTTCTCTCCATTTGTAACTAAGACAACCATAACTTCATTAGTTTTAAAACCTCTTCTTATCATTATATGTCTTACTATTCCATTTTCATCATACTCACCATCTACATTATATGGCCTTATATTAAATTTCTCTATCCACTCCCTAGTAAGTTTAACAACCTTATCTCCTATTTCATCCTGAATTAAGCAAGATTCCATATCTATAATGTCATGACTTCTTGGAGCAAAGAATCCTATTTTAACCTCTCCATTAATTAATCCTATTGGTAATTGAACCTTATTTCTATATTTCCAAGGTTCATCCATTCCTAATGGATACTTAACTATGCTAGAATCTAATTTTCCAATCTTACTAACACAGTCCTTAACTCTCTCCCATTTAAAATCTAATTGAGCCTTGTAAGAAGCATGCTGAAGTTTACATCCACCACATCTTTTATAAATAGAACAAGCTGGGTTAACTCTTTCCTCTGAAGCTTCTAATACTTCAATAAGTTTTCCATAAGCAAAATTTTTATTAACCTTAACTATTCTTACTTTAACCTTTTCACCCTTTAAAGCTCCCTCAATAAAAATTGGGTATTTATTATCAATTTTAGCTATTCCTTCACCCTCATATCCTTGAGAGATTATATCAAAAATATATTCTTTATTCTTTTCAACCATCCACTAAAACTCCCTTATGTATATTTAATCATCTACTGTATATGTTTTATTCCATAATAACTAACCTTTAAAGTTTATCACATGAAATATGCTTTTACAACGGATTTACTCTTAACTTCCTCACCAATTATCCTTATTCCCTTTTCTATCTCTTCCTCTGAAAGTCTTGTAAAGCCAATCCTTAATGTATCTCTTTTTTCTCTCTCTTTAATATTATGTCCCTCTAAAGAAAATACTCTATTTTCTTTTTCTAGGTAAATATCATTGTCTATATAAAATAAATCTCCAGGCATAAAAAGAACTCCTCTATCATAGCATCTTTTCAAAAGTTCTCTTGTATCAATACCTTTTATTTTTAAGAACATATAGAGTCCACCTTCGCCCCAAATTTCTGCCTCTTTAATATATTTTTCTATAATATTCTTTGTAAATTTATATTTTTCCTTGTAAACTTTTCTAACTTTCTTAATATATTTTTCAAAAGCTCCACTTATCATGAAATCATAAAGAATTCCTTGATCTAAAAAAGAAGTATGAATATTTCTACATCTTTTTACACTCTCTAATACTCCTATTATTTTCTTATCTCCATATACCCATCCTATTCTTAATCCAGGAAATAATATTTTAGAAAAACTTCCTATGTATATTACCCCATTACTTTCTCTATCTAAGGCTGCTAGAGGAATAGTTGGAGAGCTTTCATATAAAAGTTCTTCATTAAAACCATCTTCTATAATAGGAATACCTGCATTTCTTAAAACATTATATACCTCTTCTCTCTTTTTAATAGATGCCACAACTCCTGTTGGATTATGATATGATGGAATTAAGTAAGAAAATTTAATCTTTGAAGCAAACATTTTAATTTTTTTATTTAAATCATCTATATCAATACCATCTTTAGTCATTTTAACTCCAATAATATTTAACTTGTGAGTTTTCATTATTTTTAAAGCAGTATTATGAGTTGGATTTTCACAAAGTATATAATCTCCTTCTTCAGTAAATGCAGAAAGCATCATATCTAATCCTTCTGTAAATCCATTAGTTACTATTATTTCTTTTTCCTCTGAATAAGCTCCCTTTTCTTTCATATAATCTTTTAAATAATCTATAAAAGGTTTGTATCCTACAGCATAGCCATAATTAACTATTTTATGTTTTTCTAAAGCAATTCTATTAGAAAAAGCTCTCTTTAACTCCTCAATATTAAAAAGATTTCCTAGAGGAGCTATGCTTTTAAAAGAAATCATTCCTCTTTCCCACTTTTCTTCACTTTTAATAATATCTAAATTTTCAGCTAACAATCCATATTCATTAATTTTTTTATTCCAATGAATATTCCACTTATTATCCTCTTTAACTTCAGAGTTTTCTTTTTTCATTGATGAAACTTTAGTAGATTTCTCATTACAAAATTCTTTTTTAACAAATGTTCCCTTACCTTTTATAGTTTCAACAAATCCTTCACTTTCTAAAATCTCATAAGCAGACATAACCGTATTTCTTCCTATTGATAAAATACTACTAACCTCTCTTGAGGAAGGTAACTTACTTCCTTCTATTAAAACGCCCCTATTAATAAGATCTCTAATATACTTTGCTATTTGTATATACTTTTTTTCATTTTCACTAAAAGTTAAATTTTTAAACACAACTTCCTCCAAGCAAATTCATAAAAAACCTTTCTTTTAAGACAAAACTTATTTTTAATTAACTTATTTAAAAGATAAATAAAATCTCTTTCTAATTAAATCTTTCTAATTAAACTAAATAAATTCTATCATATATGTTTTTATTCAAACAACTATATCCATTCATAGATTTAAATTCTAGTATAAATAAATTGCTTTTTACACACTATATATACTGTTGGTAATTCCAACAAAGAGGTTCTTAAATTAAGGAGGAGTTTATTATGAAACATAACTCAAGCATAGGATGTACAGTTCATGAGTGTAAACACCATTGTCATGAGGACAATTATTGTACTCTAGACAAAATTGAAGTTGTAAAACATAGTACTAACGCTTGTTCTACAGAATGTACTGATTGTGGAAGTTTCGAAAAAAAATAATAAAATTTCACTCTAATACCCAAAAGGAGGCTATAATAAAGCCTCCTTTTCTGAATTTTTATATTGAATTACATTCTTTTAAACTTTAATTTATTAAATTAATTAGTAAAATTCTATAACTTAATTTTTTTATTTTAATTACATAAGTAAATAAAATAGGCTTTATATTCTTGTAAACCCCTTTATCAATCTCACTATTTTTATTACATAAGTGGAGCAAAAACCCTTATTACTGATCTTAAAATTCTAGTAGGAACTTTAACCTTGGCACAATCTTCTAAGGTTATTCTTTGACATTTCTCTAAAGTTTTTAAAAAATCATCTTTTATTTGCCCTACTGATTTAGTTTTATATAACCATACTCCACATTCAAAGTGAAGATATAAACTTCTATAATCTAGATTTATAGTACCTACTATACCAATTTCATCATCAGATACAAAGGTCTTTGAATGAATGAAACCTGGAGTATATTCATATATTTTAACACCAGATTCTATAAGTTGAGGATAATAAGCCCTTGTAACTATATGAGCATACCATTTATCCTCAATATGAGGTGTAACTATTCTAACATCTATTCCACTTTTAGCTGCAAGAGTAAGTGCTGTAACAAGTTCATTATCAATAATGAGATATGGAGTATTTATATAAACATATTCCTTTGCCTTATTTATAATATTTAAATATACATTCTCTCCTACCATTTCATCATCTAAAGGACTATCTCCATAAGGCTGAACATATCCATCACTTTCAAACTCATCCTCATGATGAAAATATGGATAATACTTTTCATACTCCTCTTTTCCTTCACTATAAAAGTTCCATATTTGCAAAAACATAACTGTTAAATTCCAAACAGCATCTCCCTTTATCATTATTGAAGCATCTTTCCAGTGTCCAAATCTAACAATTTCATTTATGTATTCATCAGCCAAATTTATTCCACCAGTAAATCCTATATGTCCGTCTATAACAGTTATTTTCCTATGATCACGATTATTCATCCTTAAAGATAAAAGTGGCACAAAAGGATTAAATACCATACATTTAATTCCCTTAGATTCTAAAACTTCATTATACTTATATGGTAAAGTACCTAGACATCCCATATCATCATAAACAAACCTAACCTCTACTCCTTCTTTAACCTTTTCCTCTAATATTTCTAAAATACTGTTCCACATAACTCCTTCATGTACTATGAAATATTCCATAAAGATGTAGTGTTTTGCTTTTTTTAACTCTTCCTTTAACCTTTCAAAAAACACCTCTCCAGGAGATAAATATTCTGTAGTAGTATTTTTATATACTGGAAACTGAGAGTAATCAGCTATGTACCTTGATTGATTAGCTATACTTTTATCTTGTGCTTCTAGCTCATCTAAAACCTTTCTATCATTATATAATAAATGTTCTGTTTCATCATAAGAAGCTTTTATTTGCTTTCTAAACTTTTTGCTTGTCTTATTTCCACCAAATATTAAATAAAATAATCCACCAAAGACAGGAAATAATAATACAGGAACCGCCCAAGCTAATTTATAGGATGGATTATCTTTTCTACTAACAATATAAATAAATACTACTATACTAATAAAGATAAATAGAAAATATACATATATGAAATCTTCGGTCACCTTCCATATAGCTCCCATAAGTATAACTAACTGTATGAATATAAGAAATCCAACCATAAATGCTCTACTTAATAGTTTTTTTAGAAACTTTTCCATTTAATCCTCCTTAACTTTATCATTCCAATTTACCTCTCTAATTTTTAATATAAAAAACTCTTCCTCTTAACTTTTTCCAATAATGAGATAACTAATAAATTAGTATCTAATATTAACTCATTAACACCAGATTTAAATTCTTCTACGCAAACTATTACTGCTAAATTAATGTCTAATATTAGTCCATTAACTCCCATCCTTTTATAGCCACTTTATAATAAATCCATCTAGGTGTAAACTTACTAACAAAATATAAAAATTTATTACAAATTCCTGGAATAACTATTACCTTTAATTTCTTATTTATATTTTTCAAACTTATTTCCACAACTTCTTTTGTACTCATCCATCTTACAAATCCTTTATTTTTTAATTTACTCTCTTCCATGTTTAATTTGCTATGAAAATCTGTTCTAGTAAATCCAGGGCAAAGACATTGAACCTTTATATTATTCTCTAAAAGTTCCATAGCTAAACATTGAGTAAAGCTTATTAAGAAAGCCTTTGTTGAACAATACATTGCTGAACTTGGAAATACGTTAAATCCAGCCATAGAGCTAACATTTATTATGTACCCTTTATTATTCTCTTTCATCTTATTACTTAAACTATGGCATAATTTCATAGTAACTAACATATGTACCTTTGCCATATCATATTGCTTATGATATGCATCCTTTGTAAATGAATCATCAGCTCCATATCCTGCATTATTCACTAAAAATTCTATGTTATCTTTTTTCTCTAATCTTTTTATAAAATCATCAAATTTATTGTCATCAGTTAAATCTAAAATTTCTACATAGGTCTTAACATTAAAAGTATTTTCTATTTTTTCTGAAACTTCTTTAATTTTCTCAACTCTTCTACCAACTAATATCAAATCATATCCTTCTTTAGCTAATTGAAAAGCATACTCTTTTCCTATTCCACTAGTTGCTCCAGTAATTACAGCAATCTTACCTAAATCATTCATTTTACTCCCCCTTATATTTTTAAAATAGTTAATCTATTTTTTCATAACATACTAATCCTAATATACTCCAAATGTAAAATTTAAAACAATAATTTATTTTATTATATCTTTTTACTTAATACAATCTTTTATAACTATACTAATAGGTATATATTATTTTCTTTAATAACTTAATATAAAATATCATTTATTTAATGAATTTTAAAATCATTTATATTACTTTCTTAAGAATATATTTTATCATATAAAAAAGCTAGAACTTAAAAATTAATATTTTAGTTCTAGCCCTCTTAATAGTTATTTTTTAAAAAAAGTTTCACATTCAGTTGAAGTAGATGTTGTAGCTTCTGGTCCAAAAACTTGTATATCAGTAGATGTACAAGTCATTCCAACATTATATTTGCAATTCATAGCATAGCATTTTATCTTATGGTCTACATCTTCCTGACTATCCAATGCTTGCATTATTGTTCCAGCATAATTAGTATTAAATGCACTTTTAATTGTATTCACAAAAGTTCTTGGTGCAAAGGTATTGCAACAAGTTTCTTGCTTATTCTCTGCACTCTCACCATCAACTTCAATAGTAAAAGCTGAACACATTCCATTAACATAGTTAACACAATTATGAGCTGAACATGCTAATCTTGTCATATTCAATCTCCTCCTCAAAATATTATTTGAGGTTATTTTTTGTATTTACATTAAATTTATACTATAAAACTATATTAATCTAATAAATGTGAAATACTCACAACTTATAGAATATCAAAAATTCTCTGAAATTAAGTTGAAAATAAATATTATAAATAATCTATAATAATCATTTCTAAATTTTCGCTATCTTTTCAACTTATAATTTTAAATAAAAAAAGAAGCACTCGATGATATCAGTCATCAAGTACTTTTTTCATCTTGGAATCAGTTGCCATTTGATTCTACTTATATTATTTCATAAGCACTATCTAATATACACCATTTTCTTTTACTTGTCACAAAATTATTGTTAACTTTTTGTAAACTATATATTTTTATAATATTTATTTAATATAATTTATTTTTATTCTTATTTAAATCTAAATTTTTTACATTTTTAAACTTTATAAATTTTATTAATATTTTATTAACAATTAAAACTCTCTTACTTTTCATTTAAAACATTACTTTGAAACTTTAAAAAATTATATCTTTAATCAATATAATTTAAAATATTTTTAAAAAAATTTTTATATGAAAAAACCAAAATATAATGTCATTAATATTTACATAATTAAGCCATTTTTTTCATAAAAAAAATAGGTAGATAAACTACCTATTTTTATAATTAGTTATAAAATTATTTTACAACTTCAACTTTTACTATGTTAGTGTTTCCTTCATTAGCTGGTACACCTGCAACAATTACAGCAGTGTCATTAGCTTTAACAAATCCAGCATTTTTAGCTATTTCAACAGCATTTTCCATTGTAGCATTTTCAGCAACAACAGGGTAAACTCCGAAGCATAAAGCAACTTTCTTAGCAACTCTTTCATTTGGAGTTATAGTAACGATTGGTGCATCTGGTCTGCATTGAGAAATTCTCTTAGCAGTAGCTCCTGATTGAGTTAATGAAACTATAGCAGCTGATTTTAACTCGTGTGCAGCGTTACAAGCAGCTCTTGAGATAACTCCTGGTACAGCTGGTATATGTTGTTTAGCTTTTGAAGAAGCTAATTCGTAGCTTAACATTTCTTCTGATTTAGTAGCTATTTTAACCATAGTTTCAACAGCTTCTACTGGCCAACTTCCGTTAGCTGACTCACCACTTAACATGATAGCATCAGTACCATCTAAGATAGCGTTAGTTACGTCTGAAACCTCAGCTCTTGTTGGTCTTGGGTTTCTCATCATTGAGTCTAACATTTGAGTAGCAGTTATAACTGGTTTTCCAGCATTGTTACATTTTTCTATTATCATTTTTTGAACTGAAGGAACGTCTTCCATTGGTATTTCAACACCAAGGTCTCCTCTAGCTACCATGATACCATCTGAAGCTTCGATGATAGCATCTATGTTATCAACACCTTCTTGGTTTTCAATTTTTGAGAATATTTGTATATCAGCTCCACCATTAGCAACTAATACTTCTCTTATAGCTTTAACGTCTTCTGCTTTTCTTATGAATGAAGCAGCAACCATGTTAACTCCCATTTCACAACCGAATATTAAATCAGATCTATCTTTATCAGTCATAGCTGGTAATTTTATTGATACTCCAGGAACATTAACTCCTTTATGAGTTCCAACTAATCCAGTGTTTCTTACGATACACTTAACAGCATTTCCTTCTACAGATACAACTTCTAATCCAACTAAACCGTCGTCTATTAAGATAGTATCTCCTGCTTTAACGTCTTTAGCTAATCCAGCATATGTAACTGAACACTTAGTAGTATCTCCTATTACGTCTTCTGCTCCAGCATATATAGTAAATTCAGTTCCAGCAGTTAATTCAACTTTGCTTGGCTCGAATTTTCCAGTTCTTATCTCAGGTCCTTTAGTATCTAATAATATAGCTACTTCTTTACCTAATTTTTTTGATATTTCTCTTACTTTAACCATTCTTCCTTTGTGCTCTTCATGGTCACCATGTGAGAAATTATGTCTTGAAGCGTTCATACCTGCTTCGATTATTTTTGTTAAGATTTCTTCGTTTTCACTAGCTGGTCCGATAGTGCATACTAATTTTGTTCTTCTCATTTTAAAAACACTCCCTCGTAAAAAAATTAACCCTAAGTTTAAAAATATATAATAAATAATAAATTTAAAAATCTATTATTTCATTAACTAAAATTATTTGTTTATACAGTTAGCCATTTCATAAAGGCTTTCGTCAAAACTTCTCTCTATATCTAAAGCTTCATCTATATCCATATCGAATATTTTATTTTCTTTAATTCCTATAACTTTTGAAGTTTTTCCTTCTAATAAAACTTCAACAGCTTTAGCTCCCATTCTTGAAGCTAATACTATGTCATCAGCAGTTGGTGATCCACCTCTTTGGATATGACCTAAAATTGTAGCTCTAGTTTCTATGCCTGTTACAGATTGTATTTCTTTAGCTAATTCAGCTGATCCTCCAACACCCTCAGCAAGAACTATTATGCTGTGAGTTTTTCCACTTGCTTTACCTTCTAAGATAGTTTTTATTAATTCATCTTTGTCAAATTGCATTTCTGGAACTATTATAGCTTCTGCTCCACCTGCAATACCAGCATATAAAGCAAGAT
Organism: Clostridium sp.; assembly: GCF_029258205.1. Taxonomy (GTDB): domain Bacteria; phylum Bacillota; class Clostridia; order Clostridiales; family Clostridiaceae; genus Sarcina. The sequence goes on along the minus strand of NZ_JARHZJ010000015.1, from coordinate 81,713 downwards.
CTCCACAGTTTCTTCCCATAACTTCTACGATTGATACTCTTTCGTGTGAAGTTGATGTATCTCTTAATTTGTTTATAGCATCTACTACTGTGCTTAATGCAGTATCAAATCCTATAGTGTAATCTGTGTAAGATAAGTCGTTATCGATTGTTCCTGGTAATCCAACAGTCTTAACTCCAAGTTTTGAAAGAAGTTTAGCTCCCATGAATGATCCATCTCCACCTATAACTACTAAAGCATCAACACCATAAGCTTTTAATATTTGTGCAGCTTTTTCTCTTACTTCTTCTTGTTTGAATTCTAAACATCTAGCAGTTCTTAACATTGTACCGCCTCTGTTTATAATTTCTGAAACAGATTTTCTATCCATTTTGAATAGTTCTCCGTTTACTAATCCAGCATATCCTCTTTGAACTCCCATTACTTCAAGTCCATGGTGTAAAGCCATTCTTGTAACAGCTCTTAAAGCGGCATTCATTCCTGGTGCATCTCCACCACTTGTTAAAATAGCAATCTTTTTCATAATATTTTCCTCCTCTACACCATTAGGGACAAATTAAGTCCCAACAGTGCCAAATATTACCCACATTTTTAAGATATTATTTATATATGTTAAATGTTTATCAATTTTAAACTTTTTAAATTTTATCTCAAAATTTAATACCCTATGAAACTTCGTTAATACTATTCTACCACAATTAATTGTACTTAAAGTAGTTATTATTTTCAACCTTTTTATGTATAATTAAAGAAAAAACTCGATATTTGATAATTTTTTCAATTATTATTATGCTCTAAAATCGTTTTAATATTTGAGTAAATTTTATTTTTTTAATTATCTCGTGTCCATTTTTATAATAAAAAAGAAAATAAAGGTTACTCCACATGTTTATAGTATAAGTAAAAACAAATAAAGGAGTAACTTTCAATATGATTATACAACAAAATTTTTTTATTTAACTTTGATGAAATGATAAAATTTCAACCTAAAATAAAATTAGAGTTGATTTTATCCCAATTAGATTTAAATAATATTATATTTAATCTTCAAAAAACATAACACTGGTGTTACGAAATTTAACAGCTTTTTCTTTTAATATTTATAACATTAAATATTAACCTTCAACTACTTTTACATTTTCCTCTCCAAATTTGCTAATTAAAAAGTCTATTACATCTGTATCTAAATCAACCCACATATCTCTATTTAATCTAAATGATGCCTTTTCCTTTGCTGCAAATATATAAACTGGAGAATCTCCTTTATATTGTGATAATAAAACCTTTAAAGGTTTAACTATCATATTAGCTTTTTCTCTATCTTGAACCTTTATATATAACTTTGAAGAATTCATTAATTCTAATGGCTGTATATCTTCACAAAGTATTTTTGGCTCTTCATCTTCTTTTAAAGAAACCCTTCCTCTTACTAAAACAAAGCAATCCTCATTTACTAGTGCATTACATTTTTCTAAGGTTTTAGGAAATATAACACATTCTAAATATCCAGTTAAGTCCTCTATTTTTGCAAATGCCATAAGAGTATTATTTCTAGTTACTTTTCTAGAAACATTAGTAAGAATTCCTCCTACAATGACTCTAGTTCCATCAGTTAAAAAACTATCTACACCTAAGTCTTCTAATTCAACATTATTTTGTTCATTTAAATTATTTTGAGCTTCTATTATCTTTTCTATAGTTATTGATGTTTGCTCCTTTAAAGGCTTTTCATAATCATCTAATGGATGACCACTCATATAAAGACCTGTCATTTCCTTTTCCATAGCAAGCATATATTTTTTGTTGAATTCTTTTATATTTGGATAACTTATCTCTAAGTTTGACCCACTATCTTCTTGAAGTGCTCCAAACAATGACATTTGCCCATCTATATTTTTCTTTCTTTGAGAATATACTCCATCCATTATTTTTTCAAAAACAGATAATAATTGTGATCTATAAATCTTTAAGCTATCAAATGTACCAGCTTTTATTAAACTTTCTACTGCTCTTTTATTAACAATACTTAAGTCTATTTTGTTGCAAAAATCCATAAGGGAAGTGAATTTACCCTTTTCATCTCTTGATTTAGCTATGTTTTCTACAACATTTACTCCTACATTTTTTATAGCTCCCATACCAAATCTTATAGTATCACCCTTAACTGTAAACTTAGTGTAACTCTCATTTATGTCTGGTGGTAACACCTGAATTCCAAGTTTTTCTGCACTTCTTATATATTCAGATACCTTATCACTGTTACCCATAACAGAGTTAAGCATAGCAGCTAAAAACTCTACTGGATAATATCTCATAAGATAAGCTGTTTGGAATCCTATTACAGCATAGGCAGCAGCATGACTTTTGTTAAATGCATAGGATGCAAAATCCATCATAGAGTCAAATATTTTATTAGCAGCCTCAACTGAAATACCATTTCTTAAACAACCTGGAACTTCTATACTTCCATTTTCATCTTCAATTCCATAAATAAAGTTCTTTCTTTCCTCTTCCATGACCTTATGCTTTTTCTTAGACATAGCTCTTCTAACAAGGTCACTTCTCCCCATGGAATATCCTGCTAATTTTCTAACAATTTCCATAACCTGTTCTTGGTAAACCATAACACCATAGGTTACATTTAGTATATTTTCAAGCTCAGGAACTATGTATTCTACTGACTTAGGATCTCTTTTACCACTTATATATCTTGGTATTTCTGCCATAGGACCTGGTCTATATAATGATATTCCAGCTATGATATCCTCTAAACAGTCTGGTTTAAGCTCTTTCATGAAAGAAGTCATTCCTGCTGACTCTAACTGGAATACCCCTACTGTATTCCCTTCACCAATCATCTTATAAACTTCTTTATCATCAAAATCTAAATTATCTAAATCTATGTCTACTCCTCTATTATACTTAATCATATTTATAGCATCACGCATAACAGTTAAGGTTCTAAGACCTAAGAAGTCCATTTTTAATAAACCAAGCTCTTCAAGTGTTGTCATATCAAATTGAGTTACAATAGATTCATCATTTTTTTGAAGTGGCACATATTCTACTAAAGGCTGAGAAGCTATAACTACTCCAGCGGCATGAGTTGATGAATGTCTTGGAAGCCCTTCTAGCCTTCTACTTACATCAATAAGCTCCCTTACTCTATCTTCATTTTCATAAATTTCTTCAAGTTCTGGATTTAAATCTAAAGCCTTATCTATAGTAATACCAAGCACTGTAGGAATCTGTTTAGCTATTCTATCAACCTCTGCATATGTATAGTTCATAGCTCTTCCTACATCCCTTATACAAGCTCTAGCAGCCATAGTTCCAAAAGTTATAATCTGAGATACATTGTCATATCCATACTTTTCAACAACATAGTCTATAACCCTTTGTCTTCCCTCATAACAAAAGTATAGTGATAGGTAAGATTTTGATGTTATCTCCATCTTTTCCCCCACTCCACACCGTACGTGAGACTTTCATCTCATACGGCGTTCCCTCGTTTGAATTGTGGATGTATTATGCGACCTTGTTAAAATTTATCGGTTCTAATTTTGCAAGTTTTCTTAATTGGTTTAATTTTTGTTTTGATTTCGTAGTCCAATCTTTTGTTATTTGTGAAATCAATTTTGTATTAGTTGAATGTATAATTTTATGCACTTCCGTGTGTACAATTATTAGGTTTTCATATTCATCAGTTCCACCGTATTTGAGTGGTATTTTGTGATGGCAATGAACGTCAGAAGTTTTTAGCCTAATACCTGTAATGTAGCATTTTCCGTTTTGACCTACAAATTTTGATATTCTATTATCAATATATTCAACACTTCGGTTTACAAAGTTACCTTTTCTTAGGTTTTCTAATTCCAATACTGATACAACATTTAGTGTATTGTGTATTCTTTTTCTTCCTGTCTCGGTATACGGAGTGACCTCTGGATGAATTTGTATTGGCTTTTTGAAATGTATGAAGTGTATTGGGTATAATGTTATTTTGCAACAACTGTTTAAATTTTCTTTGTACCCTTTATAGAATGTTTTTAGCACTTCATTTTCAACGCCTTTTTCAACAATTATATTCTTTCTTTTGAGTGTTTTATATTTACCGTAGATTGTGTGAAATATATCGTTAAAGTCTTGCCTTACATCTGTTGCTACTTTGTAGTAGTTGTGAATTCCCAGTGTGAATCCATTGAGGTTTTTGACTTTATCTATATTCGGACTGATTCTTAAATCTTTTAGCTTATTTTTATAGACTTCGATTATTTTCTTTTTCCTTTTTGGCTCAATTTTGCTTTGCGAGACATATCCTAACTGAGATGTTCCTTTTGGGATAGCTCTCAATCTTATTCCTAAGAAGTCTGAACCATTTTTTCTAAGATTTGTGATTTTGCTCTTTTCATCGCTAATCTCTAATGATAATCTATCTTTTAGCCAAAGTTTTGTTGCTATGAATAATTTCTTTGCATTCGTCCTACTGTCAGTAAATAATTTGAAGTCGTCTGCGTATCTGACAATGTAGCATGGTTTCAACTTGGTATTCTTTAGGGCTTTAATTTTTGAACTTGGGTGAGTGTATTTATGTTTTGTTGTTTTTGTTTCCCATTGGCTTGATATCCACCAATCGAATTCATTTAGCACTATATTTGCAAGTAGTGGAGATAGTATACCTCCTTGAGGAACTCCTTTAGTTGGTTTTCCTTCACCTACTATTTCGGCTTTAAGCATTTTGCTTATTATACATAACACTCTTTTGTCTCTAATTCCTAAAGTCCAAATTTGTTTCATTAATTTACTATGATTTACATTGTCAAAGAACCCTTTAATGTCAACATCCACAACAAAGTGGTTTTTGCTATGATTTATTAAGTGTTGACATCTTGCTATTGCTTGGTGGGTACTTCTGTTAGGTCTAAATCCAAAACTTGATTTATGGAATTTACCTTCGCAAACTGGTTCTAATATTTGAAGAATACATTGTTGTATTAGCCTATCTTCAATTGTAGGAATACCTAATGGTCTTTGTTTACCATTGGATTTCTGTATAAATACCCTTCTTACTGGGTTAGGTTTGTAGTTATTTAATCTACTTCTTACCATACTTATTATTTTATCTTTTGATAATTTTTCTAAGTATTTTATTGTATGACCATTTATACCTTTGGTTTTGCTACCGGTGTTTCTTTTAATTGTTCTATATGCTTTTAGGATATTATCCTCATTTATTATTAATTCATATAATTTGTTAAAATACTGACCTTCGCTTGATTTTTTATACAATTCATCTAATATTTTTTGTTGTCCATAATACTCATTATTTCTTAGGACTTTCCTTTTCGTTGGTTTATGTTTAGTCAACTAATCATCCCCCCTTAATGGAGAATAAGTCCTCTCCGAGAATTTTCGTTTCTTTTAGTCTTACAAGAACCTAAACATTTTTTATTGCAAAATTTTAAAACATAATACTTAGTCCACTCAAACGACTTGAGCCTATCCCTCCACTACTTATTATCATAGTTTCATAGGTACTGTGGCTCTACTCTCACCTTGATTAATTAAGGTTATAGAAGATGTGTTCATCATTCTTTTCCCTTAAAACATTTCATAGATAGCTATATCTCAATGTTCAAGGCTTTCCACGTTCCAATACTCCTATCTGTATCGTATATCCGTAGGTGCTACCTAAATACCGTCATCAACCCAATCCCCTGTAAGGATTGTAGGATTTTCTTAACCGAGCCTTTACTCATCCTTCTGATGATAAACCAAATTTGGTTCTCTTAGCATTTCTACTAAGCGACATTCACGATAAGTCAGTCGGTAGTTCGTCTCCATTACACATTTTGGATACTCACCATAGTTATACTTCATAGACATCAGACATATCAGTTACGACTATATAAGCCTTTCCTCAACATTATTTGTTAGGGTAACTTTTCTGCCTACTTTAACGGGCTTTACACAATTTCATAATAGCTTAATCAACTGCATACCGTAGCTTTAATGGCAATTCTTCGGAGCGTTACTTCCTCATTTAATTGCTCGGAGTATTAGTTCTCCTAAGTTTTTTTTTCAACTTAGTGGGTAATCTTTTCAATTACCAACGTGTCGCACCAGAATCTATATCTGGCATACTTACTCTCTCTGGATTTAAGAAACGCTCAAAAAGTAAGCTGTATTTCATAGGGTCAATTTTTGTTATTCCTAAGGTATAAGCAACTAAGGCCCCAGCTGCTGATCCCCTTCCTGGTCCAGTTGGTATTCCATTATCATTTGCATACTTAATGAAATCCCAAACTATTAGGAAGTAATCAACATATCCCATTTGCTTAATTACTCCAAGCTCATATTCAAGCCTTTCAACATCTTCTTTTACCTTAGAATTACTATCCCCAATTTCATAAACCTTATCTATATCATATATACCCTTTTCCTTAAGAGACTTAAGTTCTTCTAACCTATCTATAAGACCATCAAAACAAGTCTTTCTTAAATACTCAAAAGGCTCTACCCCTTCTGGCAGAGGAAACTTCGGAAGCTTTGAAACATGGAATTCATAATCAAAATTACATTCCTTAGCAATCTTCAATGTATTTTCTAAAGCTTCTGGAATATAATCAAACATATCCCACATTTCCTCTGGTGATTTTAAATAGAATTGGTCAGATGGATATCTTCTTCTGTTTGGATCATCCACAGTTTTTCCAGTTTGTATGCACATAAGTATGTCATGTGCCTTTGAATCCTCCTGGTTTATATAGTGAACATCATTAGTTGCAACTAAAGGAATATTAAGCTCTTTAGCTAATTGTATATTTACTTCATTAACCTTTTTTTGCTCTTCTATTCCATGGTTTTGAAGTTCTAAATAAAATCCATCTTTAAATGTATCTCTATAGAATATTGCAGCTTCTCTCGCTTTATCTATATTTCCATTTAAGATAGCTTTTTGAACTTCTCCACCAAGACAAGCACTTAGAGCTATTATTCCTTCTGAATGTTCTTTTAAATATTCCCTATCAATTCTTGGTTTATAATAAAAACCTTCAATAGATGCTACAGAAACAATTTTCATAAGATTCTCATATCCCTTTTTATTCTTAACAAGAAGAACTAGGTGATATGTTTTATTATCTTCATCATTACTCTTTATCTTTCTAGACTTAGGCACAACATAAACTTCACACCCTAGAATAGGTTTTATCCCTTCAGCCTTAGCTTCCTTATATAAGTCAACACATCCATACATAACACCATGATCAGTTAAGGCTATACTTTCCATTCCAAGTTCCTTTGCCCTTTTAATAAGTGGCTTTATTTTTCCAGAACCATCAAGCAAACTATACCCAGAGTGTAGATGCAAGTGACAAAACTTTTTATCTTCCATTTTTTTCACACCCTTTCATTTAATATAATTCCTATAAAGATTTTTAGTTATATATAAACTACTATTTTTTTATTAAATTAAGCACTTAAAAATTATGTTTTTACTTAAGCGTAATATATTAATTTTACCATATTAATTCTAGTTATTGTTTCTTAAAATTCTAATTTATCTGGTGAAATTATCACCGTAATAATTTTTAATAGACCTTAAAACCAATTAATTTTTAAATAATATTAAAAACTTTTTATTGTTTGTAAATAAAATGAAAACACCAATTTTTTTATGGAACAATTCTGTATAATTTACTCTCTAATAGTTGAAAAGGAGGAATGATGTTGGAGCTAATAAACTTTTTTAATAAAAATTCATTCAATAGAGTTTCATACAAAAAAATAACCAAAGACAGCTTATCTCAAAACTTTGAACTATTAATAAAAGAAAATCTTACTTCTATGTATAGAGTAGCTAAAGGAATTTTAAAAATTGAAGAAGATATTGAGGATGCTATTCAAACTACTATTTTAATATCCTTTAATAAAATTAATACTCTAAAGGATGAAAGGTATTTTAAAACATGGTTAATAAGAATTTTAATAAATGAGTGTAATAAAATCTATAAAAAAAATAAAAATACTCCAAAGGAGTTAAGTTCTGAGTTATATATAACTGAAAACTATAAAAATATAGATTTATATGATGCAATCAAATGTTTAAAAGAAGATTTAAGAGTAATAACAATACTTTTCTACTTTGAGGACATGTCTTATAAAGATATTGCAGAGGCACTAAATATAGCTGAAGGAACTGTAAAATCTAGGCTTTTTAGAGCTAAAGAAGCTTTATATGAAATTCTTAAGGAAAATATTTAAGGAGGCTATATTTATGAAAGATGATTTTGATAGAAAACTTTTTGAAATGGCTAGGGAGTCTAAAGTAAAAGAACCAGATTCTTTAAAGTCTAAAGTTGATTATACATGTAAAAAACTTAAAAAAAATAAGTTTAATTTTAGACATTTAGGGCCAATAGCTGCTATTTTTATCTTTTGTATTTTAAGTGTTTGTCTTTACCTTCCAACATATGCAATGAATATTCATATCCTAGGTGATGTTGTGGAAATTTTAAGCAATAAATTCAATCTAATTGGCTACGAAACAAATACACAAAACCTAAACTATCAAGTTAGTAATGAGAATTATACCCTAACAATAGAAAGTGCTTATTATGATGGAATTGAAACAACATTTTTCTTTAAAATTAAAGGAAATGAAAAATTAAATAAAGCTGGACAATACTTCTTTCAAGCAAATTTTAAATATAATGAAGATATTTCCTATGAAGGTAGCCTTGAAAAAGGTGAATTTATAGATGATTACAATTTTGCTGGTATGATGACTTTCTATATAAATCCTTATAGTGGAAATAAATTACCAGAAAAATTTAATATTAAATTCAGTGTTCCAAACATAATTGCAGATTCTGAAATACTTGCAGTTAATAGCGATACTTTAAATCTTTCTTTTGATATAAAGGATTTAAATGTAAAAGAAACTAAAATTAATAAAGAAATAAAGGCTAATGAAAACTCAATTTTAATATCCTCATTGAAAAAATATCCTACCTCCGTAGTTATTGACTATGATGAAAAATTTAATAATCCAGAAAACAAATTATCTTTTATACTTTGGCATGAAAATTTAGGTCAAATTAATTATTTACTTCCTAACACTCCCGGGAAATTATATATAGTTCCTAAAACTAGAAGTAAACACCATGTAGATAACCTTACAAAAGAAGCTATGCCTTTATCAATAGGAGAAACTAAAACTTTTGAAAAAGTTGGAAAAGTATCTGTAGAAAATATAGATACTAAAGGTGGGAAAACTTATATATCAATAAGAAAAACAGGTGATATAGATTCTTATAATTTTAATATTATAAAAAAAGAAAATATTAATTCAAAACTTAATATGTATGAGTATGAAACAAAAGTTCTAGGAATACTAGATACAATAACAACATATGTTATACCAGACTTAACCACTGATACTGATTACCTTTTAGAATATGAATATATTTCAAATGATGATATTGAAATATTATATAATCAAATAATAGAAATAGATTAATTTAAACTCATTTGTTCTTACTAGAACTTTATTAGCTAAGTTAACTATTTAAACTAAATTAAGCCTATATTAAAAATAAACTTTTAATATAGGCTTAGAATTTTATTTTAAAATATTTTTTACTTCATCTATAGATTCTTGAACTTTAACTCTAGCATCATATGCAGATTTTTCAATATCTTTCATTGAATTAATAAACTCATCTTTAGGCATTGCTAATATCTTATTTCTGTTAGTATCTAAATCACTTTTAACAGTACTTATAGACATTTTTAAATTATCTATGCTTTCAACTATCTTTCTGTTAGCATCATTAACTTTTCCATCTGATTGAGAAACCTTGCTGTTAAGTTCATTTTTTAGATTTGTAAGTTCAGTATCTAAGTTTTTATAATATTTTTCATATTCTTCATAAGTTGCTTGCTTAGTATCCTCTGTTACCTTTGAAAAATCATATTCTTCACCTAAATTTTCATCTCCAATATAAGTTTTTATTTTTTGTTCTAGCATTATTTTATATTCTGCTGGAGTAGTTGCTGATAGCCCTGAGTTCTCTTTCATTTCTTCAGTCTTTTTTGTACATCCAACAATACCTATAATTCCAAAAATCATTACTCCTACTAAAATCCAACTTGTCTTTTTAAAATTCTTTGCCATAATAATACCTCCACTTAAAATAATATTTTTTTCAAAATTATCTTCCCCATTAAGACAAATTAATATTATTCCATTTAGTAGATATTTTTTGCAAAAAAAAACTTTTAAGTTTTTTAACAGCAAATTTAATATTCGCTGTTAAAATAATTACTTAAAAGATTTTAAAAAATCTGTTAGAAGTTACCTGTTCTAAGTTCTTCAGCTATTTTTTCAATTTTTCTTAATCTATGATTTATCCCTGATTTTCCAACTGGTGGTTCAAGCATTTCACCAAGTTCTTTTAATGATTCCTCAGGATAAGTTAATCTAAGTTCTGCAACTTCCCTTAAATTTTTAGGAAGTCTTGCAAGACCTATTTCTCTTTCTATAAGCTTTATGCTCTCAACCTGTCTAACAGCTGCATTTACAGTCTTACTAAGGTTTGCAGTTTCACAGTTTACAAGTCTATTTACATTATTCCTCATCTCTTTCATGATTCTAATATTTTCAAGTTCTAAAAGGGCAGTATGAGCTCCTATTATATTTAATAAGTCTACTATTTGTTCTCCCTCTTTTATATAAACTATGTAACTATTTTTTCTTTGTATTACCTTAGCTTTTAATCCAAAAGTATTAATTAACTTTCCTAAATCTTCTGCATATTCTTGAGAATGAGTAACAAACTCTAAATGGTAAGTTTTTTCTGGATTACTTATACTTCCTCCACCAATAAAAGCTCCTCTAATATAAGCCTTTTTCTTCTCTTCTGTATCAACTAGGTTATCATCTATATGATAGTCTAGTGACATTATGCCATCTATTTCTCTTAATATGCCTGTTAATTCAAGTAATTTTTTTACTCCCATTTCTTCGGTTACAACAACCATATAAATATTATTCTTCTTTAAGGAATTACTTTTTTTAACCATAAGTTTTGAATGTATGTCAAAGTAATCCTTTAATATAGTAAACATCAATCTTGCAGATGCAGGATTTTCTGTTGTCATTTTGAAGCTTATTTGTCTACCACTAAAGGCAAGTGTACCACATACTTTCATGATAGCTGATATTTGAGCAAGAGCTTCCTCTTTTGATATATCAATATATCTACATATTTCTCCCTTTACTTTTGCTGAAAATGACATGTCTGCTCCTTCCTATTTGACCTTTCTCTTTTCTTAATTCTTTGTGATAAATATATATACTCTAAAATTTTCTTTCTATCATATAATAAATGCTTTTCCATTACTGTTTCAATGAGAAGTTGTGCTAAATAATCCGAATTATGTCTTACATAATCTCCCTTGATCTTAATTAAATCTCCTTCAACAACACAAAGTCCCATCTTTTTAAGTTTATTAATATCAAGTTCTACAAGTTCAGAATTTTTATCCAAATACTTTTCTTTTAATTCTTCTGAAATATCTTTAGAGTTTGCAATTATACAGTCTAACATATCCTTTCCACAATGATTTAATATAACTTGAACATGGTCAGATACCTTAAATCCATCAGTTTCACCTGGTTGAGTCATTATATTGCAATTATATATTTTAAATGCTTTACTTTTCTTTATAGCTTTACTTATATCTTTTACCAAAAGATTAGGTAATACACTAGTATATAAACTTCCTGGTCCTAAAACTATAGCATCAGCATCTTCTATGGCCTCTAAAGCCCTCCCTAACGCCCTAGCATCCTCTGGTATTATCTTCAATTTTTTTATTGGACTACTTTGGTCTATTACTTCCTCTCCTATTAGAGATTCCCCTCTTACCCTGTGTCCATTCATAAGTTCTGCTTCTAAAACCATATTTTCTAAAGTTACAGGTAAAACTTCACCCTTAACGGCAAGTACAGAACTCATTTTTTGAACAGCATCCTCAAAATTTTCAGATATTCCATCCATAGCCGCTAAAAATAAATTACCAAAACTCTGGCCCTTTAATCTACCATCATTAAATCTATATTGCAATAATTCATTCATCAAAGGCTCAGTATTAGCTAATGCTAAAATGCAGTTTCTTATATCTCCAGGAGGTAATATACCTAAGTCTTCTCTTAATATACCTGATCCACCACCATCATCTCCAACTGTTACTATGGCTGTTATATTAGATGTATAATATTTTAATCCTCTAAGCATAGTTGAAAGGCCAGTCCCACCGCCTATAACAACAATCTTAGGCCCTTTAATTAAAAGCCTATCATCTTCTATTAAATCTTCCAAATCATCCTCTTCAATAGACAAATTTATATATCCTTTATTAACTAGTGAAACTACTGACTTAACGCACCAAACTACTGATTTATACCCTACTAACCCTGAAAAAATTATTAATATTATAAATATAGCTTTATCTTGAATGGTTGTTACATGCCTCTCATCAATTAATTTTGCAATAGCAACAGCCATAGTAATTATAGATGCCAAAGCCAAAAATATGTATCTTTTAACTCTGATACCAGGCTTAAGCATTTTTTTCATCATCATAGTTTTCTATCTCCCCTGTTTATGTCCTCATTAATATCTCTATGTTCTAAACTAACATGGAAATTTTTAGCTAGAAGTTCTTTATATAAAGCGTTAGCTATGGCTACTGATCTATGTCTTCCTCCTGTGCATCCAATAGAAATAATAAGTTGTCTCTTTCCCTCTTTTATATAGTTAGGAATTAAGAATTCTGCCATATCTGAAAGTCTTGATAAAAATCCCTTTGTTTCTTCTTGCGCAAGAACATAATTTTTAACTGGTTCGTCCTCACCTGAAAAAGGCTTTAACTCTGGAATATAAAATGGATTTGGTATAAATCTAACATCAAAAACTAAATCTGAATCTGATGGAATACCATACTTAAATCCAAAAGATAAAATAGTTATTGAAAGGTTTTGCTCAGCTGGTTTACCATCTCCATATAAAAGGTTTATCTTTTCTCTTAAATTTTTTATAGGATAATTTGAAGTATCTATTATATTATCAGCTCTATCCTTAAGTTCTCTAAGTCTCATTCTTTCCTCACTTATACCAGTTATTATTCTTCCATCTGGTGAAAGTGGATGGCTTCTTCTTGTTTCTTTAAATCTTTTAACTAAAACCTCATCAGAAGCTTCTAAAAATAAAATTTCATAATTAAAATTATTAGCCTTTAAATACTCTATGCTTTCAAATAAATCATCAAAGAATATTCCGCCTCTTATATCTATTACTAAAGCTATTTTATCTATTTTTCCTTCACTTTGAACACAAGCTTCTGCAAACTTAGGTATTAACTTTGGAGGTAAGTTATCTACACAAAAATATCCTAAATCTTCTAAACTTCTTGTTGCTTCTGTTTTTCCAGCTCCCGAAAGTCCTGTAACTATTACAAATCTCATATTATCATCTCCCAAATCTATAATCTATTTAATAACTTCAAAACATAATAAATGCTTTAATCACTTAGTAATTAAAGCAAACAAACTAATTTCTTAAATAAATTATAACATAAAATAATTCAATTATTACTTATTTTATAATCGTCTAATTTTATATATTTTTCTATTTTCCACATAAGTAATTTTTATATTAAAAAATCACTAAAAAAGAGTATGCATACGCATACTCTTTCTCATTAATCTCTACCAATTATTCTCACTTCAGTATGAAGTTCAACATCAAAATTTTCTTTAACTGTTTTTTGAACATAAGCTATAACATCTAAAACATCCTTAGCTGTAGCTCCACCTTTGTTTATTACAAAACCTGAATGCTTTTCTGAAACAGCAGCTCCTCCAATTGAGAAACCTTTTAACCCTGAATCTTGAATAAGTTTTCCTGCAAAATATCCTTCTGGTCTCTTAAATGTACTACCTGCTGATGGATATTCTAAAGGTTGTTTACTCTCTCTTCTGTTTGTAAGATCATCAATCTTATCTTTTATACTAGCATACTCTCCGCTTTCTAGTTCAACTGTAGCCTCTATAACTACATATCCCTTTTTCATAACTATTGAACTTCTATAACCAAGCTCTAATTCTTCTTTAGTTAAATTTTTAATATTACAATTTTCATCAATTACTCTAGCTGATTTTATTACATATGCCATTTCTCCATCATAAGCTCCAGCATTCATAAATACTGCGCCTCCTATGCTTCCTGGTATTCCACATGCAAATTCAAAGCCTCTTAAGTTATTTTCTAAAGCAGCCTTTGATACATCTTTTAATAAAGCTCCACTTTGAGCCGTTACGCAATTTCCCTCTGTTATAATTTTATTTAACTTATTAAATTTAATTACAACTCCAGAAATGCCACCATCTTTAACTAAAATATTAGAGCCATTACCTAATATAAAATAAGGCACATTATATTCCCTACAAAGTTTTAAAGTATTAACTACTTGTTCTTCATTAACAGGAGTTACTAGTATATCTGCTGGTCCACCTACTCTAAAATAAATATGTTCGCTCATTGGAGAATCTACAGTAATATCTTCTTCATTATAAAATTCACCTAATAATTTATAAAACTCCATGTATTGATTCATACCCAAACTCCTCAATTTTAAATTTAATATCCTAATTTAATAGTATAAATTAATTCTTGACATATTTTCAATATTTAGTACAAACTTTTTTATTTTTCTATGATATAATATTATATATATTATTCTAAGTCAATTTCTGTTAATAAAATTAGCTTGAAAAATATTTTTTTATACTTTCTGCTGCTTTTCTATCTATTCCTGGCGTATCTAACAATTCCTCAATAGATGCCTTTTTAATATTATCTATACTTCCAAACTTTATAAGAAGATTTCTCCTTCTCTTTTCACCAATTCTAGGTATATCTTCTAATATAGAATGTAATGTTCTTTTATCTCTTAAGCTCCTATGATATGTTATTGCATATCTATGAACCTCATCTTGAATTCTAGTTATCATATTCATAAGCCCAGATCCCCTTCTAACAAGGATTTCCTCATTGTTGAATATAATACCCCTAGTTCTATGCTTATCGTCTTTAACAAGACCACACACAGGAATCTCTATACCAAAATCCTTTAGAACCTCTAAGGCTATATTTACTTGCCCTTTTCCTCCATCCATCATTATCAAGTCTGGAAAGATACAAAACTTACCCTTTGAGTATTCTAAATTTCTCTCTTTTATTTTATTTACTTCCTCTAATCCATGTGCAAATCTTCTACTTAATATTTCTCTCATGCTTTCATAATCATTAGGACCTTTAACACTTTTTATCTTAAATCTCCTATAATCTGAATTTTTAGCTTTTCCATTTTCAAATACTACCATAGTTCCCACTGAATCTACACCTTGTATATTTGATATGTCATAAGCCTCTATTCTAGAAGGCAAAGAATCCAATCCTAAAACATCAGCTAGTTCAGTTAAGGCAGATTTGTTTAACTCTTTTTCCTCAATCATTTTTTCTTTAAATTGATCAAGCATTATCTTAGCATTATTTTTAACCATATCTAAAAGATTCTTTTTATCCCCCTTCTTAGGGACTTTTATCCAAACCTTTGATCCTCTTTTTTCTGTAAGAAACTTTTCTATAAGCTCTTGATCTTCTATTTCCTCTGGTACATAAATAGTCTTTGGTATTTGTGCAGTTCCTCCATAAAAAGATGCTATGAATGAACTTATTACTTCTTTAACTGGATCATCACTAATATTTTCAATCATAAAGTGCTCTCTACCCGTAACTTTTCCTTCTCTAACAAAGAAAATTTGGGCACATCCATCTTTTTCATCAGTATATAAGTCTATAAAATCTTCATCGCCATCTTTTACAGTAAACATTTTTTGCTTTTCACTAATCAATTCTATAGCCAAAATTCTATCTCTAATTTTAGCTGCTTTTTCAAACTCTAATCCTTCTGCAGCTTTTTCCATTTCTAATTTTAATTTTTTTATTATTGATGTATCTGTACCATTTAAAATATTTATAATTTCATCTATCATTTCCCAGTACTCAGATTTAGATATATATCCAGCACAAGGCGCCTTACAGAGATTAATATGATAATTCAAACATGCCCTTGTAGGTTCTCCACCTTCCAAAATAGCCTTTTTACATGTTCTTAATGGAAATAATTTTTTAATAAGTCCCATAACTTCATAAACGGCTGTCCCATTAGTGTATGGACCAAAATATCTATTTCCATCCTTAGCAAAGTTTCTTGTAACGTAAACCCTTGGAAAATCCTCATTAGTAGTTATTTTTATAAAAGGATAAAACTTATCATCCTTTAAGGCTATGTTATATCTTGGGCTGTATTTCTTAATAAGATTACATTCTAAAATTAATGCTTCCATTTCAGAATCAGTAACTATGTACTCAAATTCAGCTATATTCTTAACCATAGCTCTAACTTTTTCAGAGTGATTCTTAGAGTTTTGAAAATATTGCCTTACTCTATTTTTTAATATTTTTGCTTTTCCTACATAAATAACTTCTCCAAGAGAATTTTTCATTATATAAACTCCTGGTTTATCAGGTAATATCTTCAATTGGTGTTGAAAATCAAACATCATTATCACCTCGCATCTTTTATTATAAAACTTATTTTCATAAATTAAATAACATTTATGTAAAATCACTATAAATTAATACGCCCTAACATACTATTTTAATAGTAATTTTAGGGCGATTATTTTTTTATTAAGTATTTAGTTATATTCTATAATTATTTATTAAAATATGCTTGCATTACTCTAGCTGTAACAGGCGCTGCCACCTTTGAACCTGAACCACCATTTTCAACTATTGTTGCAACAGCTATTTTAGGATCATCAGCTGGTGCAAAAGCTATTAACCATGCATGAGAATTTCCATCTGGAACCTGCGCTGTACCAGTTTTAGCTGCTACATTCATTCCTTTAAAATATCCCCAGTTATTATTTATTCTATCTTTTGTAACACCTTGCATATATTCATTTATTATTTGAGCTTGTTCTTTACTCATAACCGTATCTTTTTTAGTTGAGCTAAACTCTTTTACAGTATCTCCATCTTTATCAACAACTTTACTAACTATATAAGGTTCCATTCTAACTCCATTATTAGCCACTGTTGCTGCAACCATTGCCATCTCAAGTGGACTAGCTAAAACATCTCCTTGGCCTATAGCATCATAAGCTATAAGCCCTTTATCAGCTGTTTTTCTATTTGGAAAACTTCCAGAATAAGCTTTAAGATTTCCTAAATATAATTCTTTATTAAAGCCATACTTTTCTGCTGTTTCTCTTAAGTTTTTATTTCCAAGCTCTTCTCCAAGAATTCCTCCAAAAACTACGTTACTTGAAACTGATAAAGCTTTTCTTAAACTTATATTTCCATATGCAGTTCCATTCTCATTTGGTAAATCTTTTGTACCAACATTTATAGAACCATTATCATTGAAGGTTCTTTGAGTTACACCTGAAAGATTTTCTAAAGCAGATGTTAAAGTTACTACCTTAAATGTTGATCCTGGAGGATATTGTCCATTTAAAGCTCTATCTACTAATATAGCATCTTTAGAATTCCCATTAGGATTATTAGCAATTTCATATGTTTCTTTCATATTGTTAGGATTAAATCCTGGTTTTGAAACACTAGCTAAAACAGCCCCCGTCTTAGGATCTAATGCAACTACTGATCCTCTATTAGCTCCTAAGGCAGCATAAGCTGCCTTCTGTAAGCTGGTGTCTAAAGTTGTTACAATACTATTTCCTACTTTTTTGTCACTTTCATTTCTTTCCTTAAAATCTTTTTTGAAGTTAAATGATTTTAAGAAAGCTTTTAATGATACATTCTCATAAGTAGTTAACTCTTTTGAATATGCTCCTTCTAATCCTGCGTTTCCATATATTCCACTAGCATATCCAATTGGATGAGAATATATTTCTCCATAAGGATATTCTCTTTTTTGAGTCAAATCACCACTTTTAGTACTTTTAGCTAGAACATTTCCATCTCTATCTTTTATTTCTCCTCTTATGACCTCATTCTGAGCAGCCATAACAGCAGAGTTACTATCCATATTAGCAATCTTTGGCACTTTTATTAATTGGAAGTAAGTTATATAGCTTATAAGTCCTACTAATAGCACTAAATAGACGAACATAACTTTTTTTATACTTCCTGATAAATCTTTTTTCCTTGCCATCTATCTTAGTCCCTCCTCTGAAATTTTCTGAAGTATTCCTAAGGCGATGAACACTGTAAGCATAGATGTTCCACCATAACTAACTAAAGGTAGTGTTATACCTGTTAATGGTATTACTGCGAATACTCCTCCTATAATTACTAAAACTTGAGCAACTATAAGTGTACTAAATCCAACAGCATTTAATTGTGAAAATGGATCATCTGTATTTAATGCCGCTCTTATTCCTCTATAGAATAATAAGAAATATAATAATAGTAATCCTATGCCAAAGACAAGACCTAACTCTTGCGCTATTAATGTAAATATGAAGTCAGTAGATCTAAATGGTACTAATTTAGGATAACCATTATAAAGTCCAACTCCAAACATACCCCCTAAAGACATTGCATAAAATCCTTGAACTATCTGATAACTTTCATTATTAGCATATTTCCAAACATCTTTCCAAATCATTACTCTTTTTTTAACATGGCTAAACAAGAAATAACTTACTGTTCCACCTAATGAAAATAATGCTAATCCAGTAGCAACATACTTCCAATTACAAGTAGCTATATAAAGCATAGTTATAGATACAAAGAAGAACATTAAAGCTGATCCTAAGTCTTTTTGTAAAACCATAAACCCTAAAGAATACATTACAACTAATGCAGGCTCTAAAAGCTGTTTAAATTCATCTTTTATATTATTCTTTTTTTCATAATTCATCAAAGCGGATGCTAGATAAAGTATTAAAAATATTTTACCTATTTCAGAAGGCTGAAAACCAAAGCCACCTATGAAGACCCAGTTTTTTGCACCATTTACTGTTTTACCTATAACCATAGCCATAGCCATAAAAATTAAAGTACCACCCATATAAATATATTTATATTTTGCAAAACTTTTTAAATCTGGCATAACTATTACAATTCCCATATAAAGGGCTATTCCTAAACTAAACCAAACTAATTGCTTAATTGCTAATTTAGGATCTAATCTATAAAGAATCGCTATTCCAACTACAGCTAAAACCGATGCGAAGATAAGCATATACTTATCTCCATCTGGATAGAATTTTCTTATTATAAAATGTGAAAATCCAATAATAATTATTAATATACCTGCTATTATAAAAGCCATTTTGTCTATGGGTGTCTGCTTAACAGCTATATTTGTAAATAAGGCTAAGCATAAAAGATAGACTAATAGCAACATCCTTTTTTCATACTTTAAAGTAGTATTCATATTATCACCTCTTCTATCCTATAACCTTAAATACGGTGCTTCCCATTCTTATTTGATCATTTACTTTTAATCTTACTCTTCCCTCTACTTTTGAGTCATTTATAAATGTACCATTTGTACTTGCTAAATCTTCTAAATAAAAATCATTGTTTTTAACATAAATTTTAGCATGATATGATGATACAAACTGATCATTTAGCACAATTGAATTATCTTCTCTTCTTCCAATGGATATAGTGCTCGTCACTGGTATAACCGAGCCAATGCCTAAAGTTCCATTAGAGATTGTCTTTAAAACTTCTAATCCATGTGCTTTCTTTCCAGGGGCTTTCTTCTTTTTCCCGCCTTTAACATCTTTATACATTATCTTTAATGCATAATAAATTATGGAATACAGTATTACTATAAATATTATTCCAAAAACCCATGTCATTAGTTTCGAAAACATCACTTCACCTCTACATATTTTATATTTATTTTATATTTTACTTTATTTAATAACTTGATTATACAATAAAAGATTACAATTTCATAATCATAATTAAAACTCTTAACTATTATATCATCTAAAAAAGCGTAAATTATGATATTTATATTTTAATTTATATTTTCCTAAAATCATTTTAATTTTATAATCTTTAACTTAATCTAATATCTGTGAATAAAATATAGCTATCAGAATTTATAGCCATAAATTCTGATAGCTATTTAAAATAATCTATTCTTAAATAATATATTTACTTCTTAAAATTATATTCCTTTATTAAAGATATTTCTTTAAATATTTACCTGTATATGATTCTTCAACTCCAGCTATTTTTTCAGGAGTTCCTGTAGCAACAATAGTTCCACCTTTATCTCCACCTTCTGGCCCTAAGTCAACTATATAATCTGCACATTTAATCATGTCTAAATTATGCTCTATTACTATTACTGTATTTCCTCCATCAACTAATCTTTGAAGTATTTTTACAAGTCTATTTACATCATGTATATGAAGACCTGTTGTAGGTTCATCTAATATATATAATGTTTTTCCTGTGCTTCTCTTAGATAATTCATATGCTAATTTAATTCTTTGAGCCTCTCCACCTGATAATTGAGTTGAAGGTTGACCTAATCTTATATATCCTAAACCAACATCCATTAAGGTTTGTAGCTTATTTTTTATTCTTGGAATATTTTCAAAGAATTCTAAAGCTTCCTCAACAGTCATATTTAACACATCAGATATATTTTTTCCTTTATACTTAACTTCTAAAGTCTCTCTATTATATCTTTTTCCCTTACAAACTTCACATGGAACATAAACATCAGATAAAAACTGCATTTCTATCTTTATTATTCCATCTCCACTACAAGCCTCACATCTTCCTCCCTTTACATTGAAAGAAAATCTTCCTGGTTTATATCCTCTCATTTTAGCTTCTTGAGTTTGTGAAAACAGCTCTCTTATTATATCAAAGGTTCCAGTATATGTAGCTGGGTTACTTCTTGGAGTTCTTCCTATAGGACTTTGATCTATGTCAATAATCTTATCAATATTTTCATATCCTGTTATCTCTTTAAATTTACCTGGTAAATCCTTAGCTTTATTTACTATTTTATTTAATCCTTTATAAAGAATTTCATTAACTAAAGTACTCTTTCCTGATCCTGAAACTCCAGTAACCATGGTTAGAGTTCCTAAAGGGAATTTAGCAGTAACATTTTTTAAGTTATTTTCCTTAGCACCCTTAACTGTTATGAAATTTCCATTGCCTTTTCTTCTTTCCTCTGGAATCTCAACCTTTTTAGACCCAGTTAAATATTGCCCTGTTAATGAATTTTTATTTGACATTATTTCATCTAAAGTTCCAGCGGCAACTATTTCTCCACCATGTTCTCCTGCACCTGGGCCTATATCAACTATATAATCTGCTTCTCTCATAGTATCTTCATCATGCTCTACTACTATAAGGGTATTTCCCACATCCCTAAGCTGCTTTAATGTAGATATAAGTCTATCATTATCTCTTTGATGTAGACCTATTGAAGGTTCATCCAAAATGTATAATACTCCCATAAGTTGAGAACCTATTTGAGTAGCTAGTCTTATTCTTTGAGCTTCTCCACCTGATAAAGTTCCTGCTTTTCTAGCTAAATCTAAATAATCTAAACCAACATTTATTAAGAAACTTAATCTAGATTGAATTTCTTTTATGATTTGACTGCTTATTATCTTATCTTTTTCTGAGAAATTTATTGAGTTTATAAAATCTAACTCTTCTCTTATAGCCATTTTTGTAAATTCAAATATATTTTTTCCTCCTACAGTAACAGCTAAAGCCTCTGGTTTAAGCCTTGCTCCCTTACATTTAGGACATGGATTATCACTCATATATTTTTCTATTTCAGCCTTCATTGAATCTGAGTTAGTTTCCATATATCTTCTTCTTAAACTGTTTATTTCTCCTTCAAAGGAATGATTATAAACAGCTGTTACATTTTCTTTAGTATATGTAACCTTTAATTTTTCTGGTTCTCCATACATTAAAACCTCTTGAACCTTTTTAGGTAAATCTTTATATGGAGTATCTAAATCAAAGTTGTACTTTTCCATTAAAGCTTTAAGAACACAATAAGTCCAAGATTCTTCCTTCATCCTTGAGTCTCCCCAAGTAGAAATAGCTCCTCCTCTTATGCTTAAATCCTTATTAGGAACAACTAAATTCTCATCAATTTCCATTAAAGTTCCTAATCCATCACATCTTTCACATTTTCCAAAAGGTGAGTTAAATGAGAACATTCTTGGAGCAAGTTCATCTATACTTATACCACAATCAGCACAAGCAAAATGCTCGCTATAAAGCCTGTCTTCTTCCCCTATTATATTCACTAAAACTAATCCTTCAGCCATTTTAAGAGATGTTTCTATAGAATCTGTTAATCTTCCTTCAATTCCATCTTTAACAATTATTCTATCAACTACAGCTTCTATATTATGCTTTATATTCTTTTCAAGTTTTACTTCATCTTCTGTTAAATCATAAATTTCTCCATCTATTCTAGCTCTAACAAAACCCTGCTTCTTTATATTTTCAAGAACTTTTTCATGAGTTCCTTTTCTTCCTCTTATTATTGGAGCTAAGATCATTATTTTACTTCTATCTGGCAATTCCATAATTTGATCTACTATTTGATCCACAGATTGCTGAGTTATTTCTTTTCCACACTTAGGACAATGTGGAACTCCAACTCTAGCATATAACAATCTTAAATAATCATATATTTCTGTTACTGTACCTACAGTAGATCTTGGATTTCTGGAAGTTGTCTTTTGATCAATAGATATAGCAGGTGAAAGCCCTTCAATCGACTCCACATCTGGTTTATCCATTTGTCCTAAAAATTGTCTTGCATAAGATGATAAAGATTCCACATATCTTCTTTGTCCTTCTGCATAAATTGTATCAAAAGCTAGAGAACTTTTACCCGAACCTGAAAGTCCTGTAAAAACAATAAGCTTATCTCTAGGAATTTCTAAGCTTACATTTTTTAAATTATGTACTTTTGCTCCTTTTACTATTATCTTATCCTTCATAAAACTCTGCTACTAAAACTCTGGTCAAAGATATTCATATTAAAAAAATTCCTTCTCTATATAATCAGTTGTTGTATTAACTAATCTTCCATGAAGATTTTCTGCTTTCACTACTTACTTTTGAATATTTTGACTAGTAGCTTCTCCCTTCTATTTTATTTTTAAATTTTATATTTCCTTAAAAGTTTTGTATATTCTCTTTAATATCTATCTTACTTTTTGATTACTGTACTACTTATAAATGTTTAGTTTATAGTAATAACATTACGTAAATCTAAATAACTTCAAATATTATTATGCCTCTGAAATTAATGTATTATCTAAAAAGTCTACTTAATTTTCCACTCAAAATTATTTAAGTAATTTCACTATATTCTAACCCTTATCGCCCTCTTCAAAACCAAACATAAGTTCGTATAATAATATTTTAATTCTCTCTTATTTATATGTCAATTTGTTTTTTATAATATGAACCTATTCAATTAATAGGTGATTTAGAAGTAATATCTAAAATAAGATCAAAATATAATGTTAAAGCATTAAAATCTAGCCTTTGTATAACTATTCCCATAAAAGCTTTAAATTTAATAGCCTTTAAAGATCTTAATCTTCTTATGACATAACTAAAAACCTTTAAAACAAACTTGCAAAATGCTCTATAACAAGTTCCCTAGCTATTACCATCAACTTGAAAATAAACTTGCTAGTTATCTTTTAGCAATGAATAATAAAAATATAAAAAAAGGCTACACTCACTTAATATGAATGTAACCCACTTAAATAAATTAATATACTTTCTATTTTAAAATATTATTATCAACTTATTTCTATATCTTTAGTTAAATTAACTACCCAAACCTTTGATAAAACTCTAGGCAATCCAAAGATGGCTTTAACTATTTCTTCTGAATAAGTAAATAATACTAACATATATATTGGGAATTCATTTATTGCGCCAAAGAATGTTAATGGTATTGATACAAGCCACATACACCCAAACTCTAGTGCAAAGGCATACTTTGTATCTCCCCCACTTCTTAATATTCCTACAATCACCAGAATATTAAATGATTTTAGACCCATTAGAAGTCCCATTATCACAAAAATTTTACTTAAATCTCCAGCCATAGTTGAAGATGTACTATAAATTTTTAATAATATTGGAATACTTAATATTAACATTCCTCCTAAAATACTTCCCACAATAAAGACTATCTTAGAAAACTTATTAGCATAGCCTATAGCTCTATCAGTATTATCTGCACCAAGCTCATTTCCAAGCATAATAGCTGCTCCAGTAGCTATACACATAGCTAACATTATAAATAGATTAGCTGTACTAGTCGCAATCTGACTTGCTGCTATTGCTGATGTCCCAACCATTGCATAAGCTACAGAGTATGAAACTGATCCAATGGCCCAAGCAAAGTCATTTATAAATATAGGCATTCCCTTAGACATATATACTTTGAAAAAGTCTTTATTTATTCCTTTAATATCATTTATATTAAACTTAATTATATAATCTTTATCTTTTAAAATAACATATCCAACTAATAATAAACATTCTATTATTCTTGCAAATACTGTAGAGATAGATGCTCCTTTAACACCTAACTCTGGAAATATACCTATTCCAAATATTAAGCAATAATTAAATATAATATTTATAATAAGAGAAGCTCCACTACAAAACATACCTAACTTAGGATTTCTCACAGCCCTAGCCCCTGTACTTATTACCATGCTCAAAGCTGTTAAAGGATATGAAATAGCTATAATAACTAAATAATTTTTACAAAGTTCAACAACTTTTGAGTCAGTAGAAAAAATTCCTATTATAAGCTCTGGAAAGAAAAATGCTAAAACAAAGAATATAAAACTAAATCCTACACATAAAATAGTACTTAGTCCCATAACTTTCTTTATACTTTTTCTATCATTACTCCCATAAAATTGAGATATAAAAAGCCCTGTAGCTCCTGTTAAACCTATTAATCCCATGTTAAATAAGAAAAATACCTGATTAGCCACTCCAACAGCTGCTATTGATTCTTCACCTAAACTACTTATCATAACTGTGTCAATTACATTTACAGAAGTTGATATAAAGTTTTGAATTATTATTGGAATACATAAAACTAATAATACCTTATAAAATTCTCTATCTTTACCTACTAGCTTCTTTTTTAGAAATAAAGTTACTCCTAATATAATAAAAACTATAACAAAGAAATAAACTCCAAAATACATTGGTGAAAGTCCAAACAAAAAATCTCCCCCTAATTTATATATTTTGTTTTTTAAAAATTCATCTAATTTACCAAGAAATGATTAGATAAAAACACTATATCATAATAACATCATTTTTAATAAGAAATAAGTGCGAATAAATATAAAATTATTCAATATAAAAATATAAAGTGCTACATGTAAATCCTCCGCCAGCTTTTAATATTTCTGAATAATCTAAATAAAATACTTTAAAATCAGCATTTTTCAATATATTAAATACTGTTTTATTTGAAGTAACTATTCTCATTTCACCTAAGGATAATATATTAGTTCCTAGTTCCTCAGATGTCTTTTGATCAATGTTATAACAAGTTTTTATTCTTTTTTTAATTTTTTCTTTATCATATAAATAATTACTAATTATGCACTGATCTTTACCTAATATGTTAAAAACGCAATCTAGATGAAGCATTTTTTCCTTATTAAAATTTATTTCTACAATTTCATATCCCATATTATATTCATTTATATATTCTTTTAGTTCCTTAATTGCTTCTGAGGTAGTTCTTTTACTTAATCCTATAAAAATATAATTTTCGTATAATATTACATCTCCACCTTCTATGTTATTCTTCATCTTACATACTTTTAAGTTATAATTTTTTATGTACTTTTCTAAAGCTTTAGTCTCTTCTATTCTCTCTTTATTGCTAATCTTAGAAATAAATAATCTATCACCTATAACAAAACCTACATCCCTTGTAAAAACTTGATTCTCTCCATATATGGGGTCTAAAAATTGAACTTTAACCCCTTCTCTA
Organism: Clostridium sp.; assembly: GCF_029258205.1. GTDB lineage: Bacteria > Bacillota > Clostridia > Clostridiales > Clostridiaceae > Sarcina. The sequence continues at coordinate 55,529 of NZ_JARHZJ010000015.1, read as the reverse complement.
CTAATTAAATTTATAAATTCATTGTATTGTTCATACATTAAAGGGTAATTTATTTGTACATTACCCTTAACTTTAAAATTACAAGGATAACACATTATTGCAGTTTTAAGTTTTCCATATCCCTTATTATTACTTATTTCCATACTTTCACCTCATTTTATATAAAATCCTTATTTCTTATTATTTGAAAATTATTATTCATATATACCAGTAATTTATTCTTTCTAGGATTAAATAAAAAAATTCCACGAAAAATCCTTTGCAATCTTAACTGAATACCAAAACTCTTTTGCTATATTTAAATAAGGACTATGCCACTCTTGACATAGTCCCTATTAATTTCCATCTTAAACCTATATTAATATTATTCTTTTCTTAAATTATTTATAGTTAATTTAGTAACTATAAATCTTATTTTTTCATAGGAAACATCCTCTTCTAGATTTTCCTTAATAGGTTTTAGCTTACTATAACCAACCTTATCTATAGCATCTAAAACCAATTGTTCTTCTCTTTTTGAAAATAAGGAATCAAAATCTATCTCAAAGTCTATTTTATTTCCCTCTTCTAAATATTGCTGAATATGTGAAAGTACTGTAGTAATAGAAAGTTCTCGTTCTTTTGCAATAGTGTGAAACTTATCCCCTTCTCTAAGCATATCTATAGTAATTTCAAAGGATTTTTTCTTTCCGTTTTTACTATTACCTTTTTTAAACTTTTCTTCTAACTCATCCTTATTAATTTTTAATCCAGATTCCCACTTAACCTCAATATTGTTTAATTTAACATATTCCTTTATTACATTTAAGAACATTTCACCATATTTAAGTATTTTCTTTTCTCCAACACCACTTATTTCTGAAAGTTGACTCTCATTTAATGGTATTCTTACACTCATCTCTTTAAGTGTATTATCACCAAATACTATATATGGAGGTACCCCTTCTTCTAAAGCAATTTCTTTTCTTAAGCTTCTTAATAAATCAAATAATTCATTATTTTTAGATACTCTGTGAGCTTTTCTCTTTTCCTTAAACATAACTTTTTCATTACCCTTAAGAATATCTATTGAACTTTGATTAAGTCTAACTACAGGATATTCACCTATATAATCTATATATCTATGTGAAATTAGAGTGTTTATAAAGTCCTTAAGTCCCTCCTTAGAATAATCCTTCATTATGCCATAAGTACTTAGCTGATCTAATCCTAATTCAATTATTTTCTTATTTTTTGAAGCTCTTAAAACATCTATTATTACTCCTATTCCAAATGCTCTTTTCATTCTATAAACACATGAAATAACTTTCTGAGCATCTATTGTTTTATCAACTAATTCTCCTTCCATTTCACAATTACTACAATTATTGCAATCTTTCTCTAAATCTTCACCAAAATAATTGAGTATAAATCTTCTATAACATCCATTAGAATAAACCAAATCCATCATTGTTTGTAACTTACTTAGTTCATTTATCTTTCTTTCAGGATTTAAAGTTCCATTTTCTATTATATATTTCTGTGTCTGAACATCTCCTGGTGAAAAAATAAGGATACACTCTGATTTTTCTCCATCTCTTCCTGCTCTTCCTATCTCCTGATAATATCCTTCTATGTTTTTAGGCATATTATTGTGAATTACATATCTTATATTAGGCTTATCTATTCCCATTCCAAAAGCATTAGTAGCAACCATTACATTTACCTTATCAAAAACAAAATCCTCTTGATTCTCTTTTCTTTCAACATCAGAAAGTCCAGCATGATATTTTGTACAATTTATTCCTCTTGAATTTATAAGTTCACATAAAGAATCTACCTCTTTTCTAGTAGCACAATAAATAATTCCAGAAACATCTTTATTTTCTTTTAAATAATCTAATATATAATGAGCCTTATTAACTCCCTTTTCTATTATTATTTTTAGATTATCTCTATCAAATCCAGAAACAAAAACCTTTGGATTATTAAGCTCAAGTAATTTTACAATATCTTTTCTAACTTCCTCTGTTGCAGTTGCTGTAAAAGCTGAAACTACAGGCCTTTTTCTTAAAAGATTTATAAACCTTCCAATAAATTTATAACTACTTCTAAAATCATGTCCCCATTGAGAAACGCAATGAGCCTCATCAACAGCCACTTGTGAAATATCTATATTAGAAACTAAATTTAAAAATTCCATAGACTCAAGTCTTTCAGGTGCTACATATAATATTTTTATATGTCCATCTTTAACACTTTTAAATATATTATTTATCTCTTCATTACTAAGAGTTGAATTTATATATGCTGACTCTATTCCAATACTATTTATGGAATCAACTTGGTCTTTCATAAGAGAAATAAGTGGTGAAATTACAACTGTAACTCCCTCTAAAATCAAAGCTGGAATTTGATAACAGATTGATTTTCCTCCGCCAGTTGGCATTATAGCTACAACATCATTTCCATTTATAATCTCATTTATTATATTTTCTTGTCCTTTTCTAAACTCACTATATCCGTAAAAACTTTTTAAAATCTCTTTCACTCTACTCAATATTTCTATCCCTCCAATTTATAAGCCACCAAAATTATTTAATAAGTACTACTTATTTTCATGCTCTAAATTAAGTAAATATTCCTTTTTACTTAATCCACCACCATATCCTGTTAACTATCCGTCTTTTCCTATAACTCTATGACAAGGAATTATTATAGAAATAGGATTTTTATTGTTTGCTTCTCCTACTCTGCTCTAACAGCCTTTGGATTTCATATTTTCTCATCTATCTCCTTATATGAAACTGTCTTTCCATAGGGAATATCTCTATTATCAATATTTATATATGCATTTATTATCTCTAAACCAATAGTATTAGACTAAATATATAAATTAATTATACTATATATTTTTTACATAAGTTTTTATATATTCCACTAATAATAATTGTTATAAACATAAATCTAATCATTTTAAATAACACTTTTAATCCAAAACTTCTAAAATAGAAAAAAGACAAACTTAGAAAGCTTGCCTTTTTTTCTATATAACTTATTCTATACTATTTTGTGATTTATATTGATTATAGTATTCAGATAACAACTCTAAAACTTGTTTTGCTATTTTCTTATATGCCTCATCTGGCAAATTAGCTTCAGATACACGCAATATTCCTGGTGCTGTTCCAAAACCTACCCCTTCCATTAATACTACCCCATTTATCTCTGCTAAACGTAATAAAAAATCAATAGTTTCAAAGTTATCCTTTAAGTATTCCTTAAACTCATCATCATATAAATCGCCAGCTAACTTGTAAATATCTATTAACGAATAGTATTTAGCATTTTCTCTACTATCATCTTCTTTAATTCCTAATGTATAGCATAAATCATGATATCTCTCTCTTACTAATTTTTTAGAACTTTCAATATATGGATCCATTCCTTTAGTAATCAATGAAGTTAAAGCAAATAAAGCCATTTGAATTTGTTGAGGTGTTGATAAGCCTGAAGTATGATAAAGCCCAACTGAACGACTATCTGCAACAATTCTATCAATAAATTTAAACTTTCTTGGTTCAAAAGTTACAAGACCATATCTTTTATCTAAATCTTGTAATTTTTCTTCTGGTAATTTACTTATTAACTCATCAAAAACATTATTTTCATTAGCAGCTATTAATCCTAATCTCCATCCTGTTACACCATATAATTTAGAGAATGAATAAACCAATAATGTATTATAAGGTGCTACTGAATATATAGTCTTAAAATTTTCAACAAATGTTCCATAAACATCATCAGTTATTATCATTAAATCCTTACGTTCTTTAACTATATCAGCTATGTGATTTAAAACCTCTTCACTTAAAGCTTTAGAAGCTGGATTTGAAGGATTTACAAAAAATAAAGCTTTAATATCTCTATCTCTTAATTTATCTAATTCTGAATCCTCTATAACCCAATCATTTTCTTCCTTTGAAATTAAATCTACTTCAACCATTTCATAGTCTTTTAATTCTGGTATTTGTAAGTATGGTGTAAATATTGGAGTGTTTATAGCAATCCTATCTCCAACTTTTATTAGTCCATTTTCTTTTAATGAATTAAATATGTAACATATAGCTGCTGTTCCACCTTCTGTTGGAAATATATTAGTTTCCTTAGCTAGTTTTACCCCTCCAAAAAGTTCTTTTTCTAAATATAGTTTTAAAATCTTTTCTGTATTAACTAAACATCTATTGGGAACTGGATAATCATTTCCAATTGCTCCATCTACAAATTCCTTAACTAATTCATCCTTATTAACACTCAAAGTTTTAATGCTGTAATCTATAGCATCACATAAAAATTTATCTACTTCATGACTACTATCTAAGAAATTAATTAATCTTTCATATATACCCTCTAAATTTGTATACCCAGCTAAATTTCCATTATGTATAGTTCTTCTAGATTCAAAGACACCAAATTCTACTATTCTACTTAATGCTAGTCTTCCTTGAGTATTTATCCAGTTAGGATTTCCTCTTCCTGCATTCAAAAATGCATTGTGTTTTTCATTATTTTTAGCTAACTTTAACATCTTACTACTAATTTCAAAAGCTCCTAATCCTTCTAGCTTTTTTTCAAAATCTTTTTTTATCATGAATAATCACTCCTTATAGTAAATTATCCCCAAATGGTTTATATATTTATTTTAACATCTTGTTAACTTTTATGTGTAATTTACATGTTATTTCAGCATAATTTTCCTATAAAAACACAATAGCAGAACACTTTAGCCTACATTCCATCTTAAGATATATTACTTTAAAATATTATTCTTCAGCTACAGAAAGATCCTTAATAACAATACTCTAACATTTAAAAAGTGACATATTATTCTAAGTATCTTAAAATATATGTTATCAAACTTATTTTTTAAATTAAACAAAAGGAGAGGAATTAATGTGAGTATTACTAAAGAAAGATTCTTTAATGAGTTTAAGAAAGATCAAGCTACATATGATGAAATTCATGACAACATATTAGATGGTGTTAACATAGGTGGAGCTAATTTTATAATTTTAATGTGTGCAATAATAATAGCATCTGTTGGTTTAAATATGAATGCTACTGCTGTTATTATAGGTGCAATGCTTATTTCTCCACTTATGGGACCAATAATAGCCATAGGATATTCCGTAGGTATTTATAATTTAAAACTTTTAAAAAAATCTGCAATTATACTAATAATAGAAATAATCATAAGTATAACTACTGCTACTATTTATTTTTCTTTAAGCCCTATATCTAATGCAGGAAGTGAAATATTATCTAGAACATCCCCTAACATATGGGATGTAATTATAGCCTTTACTGGAGGAATTGCAGGGATAATAGGTATAACTCGTAAAAAATCAGGAAATATTTTACCTGGAGTTGCCATAGCAACTGCATTAATGCCTCCACTTTGTACAAGCGGTTATGGTTTAGCAACAAAAAATATACATATATTCTTAGGTGCAGGTTATTTATTTTTTATAAACTCATTTTTCATAGCACTTTCAACTTTACTTGTTGTCAAATTTATGAAAATACCAACTAGAAATACTTTATCAGAAATAAAACAAAAGAAATTAAAAAAAATAATTATAGTTTCAACCATTCTAGTTACTATACCAAGTTTAATTTCAGCTGCAACTATGGTTGATAGCTTTTTAGACAATACAAATCTTAGTGACTTTATTGAAAATGAGCTGCCTTCTGAATACATTCTTAACAAGGAAATAAATACAAAGAATAAAACGATAGAATTAGTTATAATAGGTAACACCATAGATAATTCAGAAGAAGAAAGATTACAAGACACATTAAAATATTATAATTTCAGCGGATATAAACTTATAATTCAACAATCAACTGATAATTTCCCTGAATTAAAAATGTATTTAGATAAAATCAAAGAACAGGATTCTGGTTTTATAGGTGATTTAGAAATAAATAAAGGAAAAAATAACTCTAATAACAATAATAATGTTACATCAACATTAAACTCAGTTACTTCTTCTTTACCAGGAAAGTTTAATGACATAACTAAAGTTTATAGTGGAATTTTAGACAATGAATTGCCTGTATTTATTATAAATCATTCTAAAGATAATATTGATAAAGATGCTATTAATGCTTATATTCTATCTAATCCTGAATTAAAAAATTCTAAAATTTACTTTGAAAAAGAAAATACAAATAAGGAGAATACAAACTCTTAATAGATTTTAAATTTAAGAAAGTTATAAAAAGTAATTTTAAAAACGATTCTAAAAAATAGAAAGTTTTAATCTCATATGATAAAACATAAATAAAGAGATATAAAATATTTTAAAATAATATATAGGTGGCTACTATGAAATTATTTAAAATTATTTCTTCAATACTTTTAATATTATTGATTTTTTTAACAGCTTGGCTATTTATCATTCTATTGGTTTATTCTTCTAAGTCAAATGCATTTTTCATTAAATTTATTATATATTTTTTTATTTTTATTATTTTTATAATTTTAACAATCTATTTTATAATACAAAAAAAATATAATATTTTATTCATTACAAGTTATTTTATTATAACTTTATTTATATCTTATAATATTTTTACTGGAGATTTATTGATAAAATATATTCCTTTAATATTAAGCACAATTTATATGTTATTAAATAGAAATAAGTAAGTTTTATTTAAAACTTACTTATTTCTATCATTATTCAATTAATATCTATGATAAAAATTCTATTGATAAAATAGAATTAACTAAAAATTTAACCTTGTCACCGCCAAATGTAAACAATGCCACATTTGCAATTATGTTGGTAAATTAAAAAATACAGAAAATATTTCTATTGTCTTAAGTTATCTTAAAGATACTTTCCAAAATAATGGATTATTAAGAATTTTTATTTCCTTATATAAATCATTAAACCAATTAGAAACTTTAACTCTATATACTGACCGTTGGGCTATTGATCCTTTTTTCCTAGATTGTAAAACTTACTTAGTATTAAACGAATATCAAGTAAGAAGTCAAAAAAGTATCCATAGATATTTTCTAATAATGTTTTAGTAAACTACACCTATTGCAAAATATATTCTAATGATAATAATCACTTTAATACTAAATATAAATCTATCAAAAAAGCTTTAGAAAAATCTAAAGTTAGATATATTTGCGAAACCGCTTTAAGCAAGACAACTATAAAAAAAGTTTTGAGTCATTAAAAATAGCCTAAGAATTTGTTTTTTATTCAACTGTAAAATTATTAAAGTAAAAATTTACTATTATAGTTTGGAATATCACTTATATATATGGACAAAAAAATCGATGGCTTTACAGTCATCTTGAAGATTTTTTATGTAACAATAAAAAATCTTTGAAAACATATACAGAAAGTATTGACATTTATTTTTTGAAAAATTATAATGAAAACATAATTAAGTTGGATTGTTACTGGTTATGCAGGCTATACCATTTTGTGTGTGAATTCTAAATTCTGATTCATATTAGGTCACAAGAAAGGTATAGCCTTTTTGTAATTATAAGGAGGGAGGCTATTTGTAAATAATGAAGGTTGTTAAAGTAATTAATAATAATCTAGTTAAATCTGTAGATTACAATAACAATGAAGTGCTGGTCATGGGATGTGGATTAGGTTTTAAGAAGACTCTTGGAGATGAAATAGATGAAAATTTAGTTGAAAGAATTTACACTTGTAATGATAAAGAAAGTTCAAATCAGCTGATAAAATTACTAAGAAAAATACCTTTAGAACATATTCAAGTAACCAATCAGATAGTAAGTTTTGCAAAAGCATCATTAGGAAAGAAATTAAATGATAATCTTTATATAACCTTAGCTGATCACATTAACTTTGCAATAGAGAGACAAAAAGATGGCTTGGTCGTAAGAAATGCATTATTATGGGAAATTAAAAAGTTCTATAATCATGAGTTTTTAGTAGGAAAAGAAGCACTAAATATAATTAAAAATAAACTTGGCGTTACTTTGCTAGAAGATGAAGCGGGATTTATTGCACTACATTTAGTAAATGCTTTAATGGATGATATATCTATGGAAAAGACTACTAATATGACTAAAATGATTGATAATATAATTAATATAATTAAATATCATTTTAAATTAGAATTAGATGAATATTCAATTCATTATGAAAGATTCATAACCCATCTTAAATTTTTTGCTCAAAGAATATTTAGTGAAGCTATTATTGAAGACGGAGATACAAAATTTCTAGAAGTTTTAAAAAAACAATATAAAAAAGAATATGAATGTACACTAAAAGTTAAAGATTTTATTAAAAAAGAATATGGATGTGAATTAACAGAAGATGAGATGATCTATCTTACTATTCACATAAAACGAATTACAAATATGTAATGGGTAGTTACTTTAAACAGGCTATACCTAGATAAAAGTTAGTTAGTTTTACACTAATTAAGTTTTTATTTAGGTATTTTTTATTTAAGAAATTATAAAAATAATATTTAGGGGGAAATAATAGATGAATTATAAAGAATTAGCTAAAACTATAATTAATCTTGTTGGTGGAAAAGAAAATATTTCATCATTAACACACTGTGCAACAAGATTAAGATTTACTTTAAAAGATGAAAATAAAGCAGATACAGCTACTATAAAAGCAACAAAAGGTGTAATTGGAGCTGTAAATAATGGAGGTCAATACCAAGTTATAATTGGTAGTGAAGTAGCCAATGTATATAGAGAAGTAGTTGAAATTACAAATTTAGAAGACAATGCTTCTTCAAATAAAAATGAAAAAGATGATAGAAAATTATTTGCAAAATTAATAGATACAATATCAGGAATCTTCACACCTGTATTACCTGCTATTACAGCATCAGGTATGCTGAAAGCAGTTCTATCATTATTATTAGCCTTTAATTTAATATCTAAAGATTCTCAAAGTTATCAAGTTATTAATTTTATGGCAGATGCAGCATTCTATTTCTTGCCTATATTACTAGCTAGCTCTGCAGCTAAGAAGTTTAAATGCAACCAATATATGGCGATGATGTTAGGGGGAATTTTACTTCATCCAAACTTTATAGCTATGATAAATGGAGCAAAAGAAGCTGGTTCAGGTATTAGTGTTTTGGGATTACCTATAAAATTAGTAAACTATGGTTCTAGTGTAATTCCTATTATTTTAGCAATTTGGTTAATGTCTTATATTGAACCAATAGCAGATAAAGTTTCACCAAAGTTTATTAAGTTTTTCTCAAAACCTTTAATTACAGTATTTGTAACTGGTATTATTACATTAGTAGTTATTGGACCATTAGGATTTATTCTTAGTGATAAAGTAGCTTTAGCAATTAAAACTCTTGAATCATATGCAGGTTGGTTAGTTCCAACTATTATTGGAGCAATATCACCATTATTAGTTATGACAGGAACACACTATGGACTTATGCCAATAGGAATAAGTAATCGTATAACAATGGGATATGATGCAGTTCTTTATCCAGGGATATTAGCATCTAACGTAGCTCAAGGTGGTGCTACATTAGCAGTTGCATTTAAGAGTAAAAACAGTGAAATTAAGCAATTAGCTTCATCAACAGGTATAACAGCAGTTTGTGGTATTACTGAACCAGCTTTATATGGAGTAAATTTAAGATTTAGACCAGCACTTTATGCATCAATTATAGGTGGTGCAGTAGGTGGATTGTTCCTAGGACTTTTAGGAGTTCGTAATTACTCAGGTGGAGTACCAGGTGCTTTAACATTACCAAGTTATATTGGTGGAGATACAATTACAAACTTCATTTATGCAGTAATTGGAACATTAATAAGTATAGTTGTATCATTTGTAGTTTGCTATATATTCTATAAAGATCCTGTAGAAGAAAGTAGCGAAGTAGACGAAAGTCCAAAAGTACAAAAAGGAAACATTATAACAGTAAAAGCACCATTAATAGGTGAAGCTGTATCTTTAAAGAGTGTAAATGACCCTGTATTTTCAGATGAAATTATGGGAAAAGGAATTGCTATAATACCAACAGAAGGAAAAGTTGTTTCACCAATTGAAGGAACTGTAGAAATGGTATTTGAAACAAAACACGCTATTGCTCTGAAAGATAAAAATGGAGTTGAAATGTTAATACACATTGGATTAGACACTGTAAAATTAGGTGGAAGACATTTCAATGCACATGTTTCTCAAGGAGATAAGGTAAGTGTTGGTACATTATTAGTTGATTTTGATATGGACAAAATTAAAGAAGAAGGTTATGATTGCATAACACCAATTATTATAACTAATGTAGATGAATTTGGTCAAATAGTTACAATTGATTATAAATCAGTAACTCAAGGTGAAGATATTATTAAAGTAATTAAATAGAAAATTTTAGAGTATATAAATTATATACTCTACTTTATATAGAAAGAAGGCAAAAATATGAGCGGATTATCAAAAAACTTTTTATGGGGAGGAGCAACAGCTGCTAACCAATGTGAAGGTAGATATTTAGAAGGAAATAAAGGGTTAGGAACAGTAGATGTTATTCCAGCAGGAGAAAATCGTATAAATGTTATGAAAGGTAAAATGCATTATAATGATTTACCAAAGGATTCATATTTCCCATCACATGAAGCAATAGATATGTACAGTAACTATAAAGAAGATATAGCATTATTTGCAGAAATGGGATTTAAATGCTATCGTTTTTCTTTTGCATGGTCAAGAATTTTCCCAACAGGAAAAGAAACTGAACCAAATGAAGAAGGATTAGCATTTTATGAAGCATTTATAGATGAATTACTAAAATACAATATTGAACCAGTAGTTACTATATGTCATTTTGATTTACCTCTTGCATTAGAACAAGAATATGGTTCTTGGCGAAGCAGAAAGGTAGTAGATGCTTATACTAGATATTGTGAAGCAATATTTAAAAGATTTAATGGTAAAGTAAAATATTGGATTACCTTTAATGAAATAAATATGCTTATGCATGCACCATTTATTGGAGCAGGAATAATGTTTAAAGAAGGTGAAGATGAGCTTCAAGTTAAGTATCAAGCAGCTCACAATGAATTAGTAGCCTCAGCTTTAGCTACAAAGCTAGCAAAAGAAATTAATGAGAATAATAATGTAGGTTGTATGTTAGCAGCAGGACAATTCTATCCATTTACTTGTAAACCAGAAGATGTTTTAGAAGCTATGGAAAAAGATAGGAATAACTATTTCTTTATAGATGTACAATCTAGAGGTAAATATCCTAATTATGCTAAAAAATTCTTAGAAAGAAATAACATAAAGATAGAAATGGAACCAGAAGATGAAAAAATCCTAAGTGAAAACACTGTAGATTTTATTGCATTTAGCTACTATTCATCAAGACTTACAAGTAGTAATCCTAATTCAGGAGAAAAAACATCAGGTAATGTAATATCAGCAATTAAAAATCCATATTTAAAAGCAAGTGAGTGGGGATGGCAAATTGATCCTATAGGTCTTAGAATTACAATGAACTCACTTTATGACCGTTATCAAAAACCATTATTCATTGTAGAAAATGGTTTAGGTGCTATTGATGTTTTAAATGAAGATAAAACAGTAGATGATGATTATAGAATTGAATACTTAAAAGCTCATATAAATAGCATGATTGATGCAGTTGAATTAGATGGTGTTGAATTAATTGGATACACTCCTTGGGGATGTATTGATTTAGTTAGTGCATCAACGGGTGAAATGAAGAAGAGATATGGTTTCATATACGTAGATAAAGATGATGAAGGTAATGGAACTTTAAAGAGATATAAGAAGAAGAGTTTTTACTGGTATAAGAAAGTTATTGCTAGTAATGGTGAGGAGTTATAATTAAGTAATTAAGAGGAAATTATTAGAGTAACTTACTTTTTGTGTAGAGAAAACCATTAGCTATGCGAGTGTGTTCAGAAGAGCTTTAGCGATGTAAGAAAAACCTCCTTTTGTTAAAATGAAAATAGGTTTGCAACCAATTTTCGTAACAAAAGGAGGTTTTTAAATGGATACAAACAGTTCAGCACATACAAAATGCAATTGTAAATATCATATAGTTTTGCATCAAAATACAGAAGAAAAGAAACTCTTAAATGTTTTTTTGCAAAGGAATGATATGAAATGATATTTACATACTTAATAAGCTTACTATAATAGTCAGAATTATGGTATTATACCTTATCAGCTAATTAATTTTGATTTTATAAATATAATCTTAAATATATTATTTATTCTTTCTTTATCTAATTTTAACTCTAATATTATAGCCGCTATAATTATTAATATAGCACCTATAACCTGCTTGCCATTTAATACTTCTCCAAAAATAAAGAAAGCAAATATACTTGATAGTACTGGTTCCATAGAAGCCAATATACTAGTAACACTAGCCTCTATGTATTCAGTAGATTTTATATAGAATGTATTAGATATAAATGTACTTAAAATACCTATAGATAATATATTTAATATTACCATCCCAATATTAGGTGCATGTTTAATTATATTAAATGACTCTTTAAAATCTATAAATAAACCTATAAACATACTTGCAAATATATAACCATAAATAAGCAATGTGTCCTTTCTATAAGTACTAAAAAATTTAGGAAATATTATTTGAAAAGCAAATAAAAATCCCGTCCCTAATCCAGCGCATATTCCTATTGCACTCATGTTTAAATGTCCTAAAGACATATTTGAAACCATTATGCATCCTACTAAAGTTAATAGAATAACAATCCCCTTCTTCATATTGAATTTTTCGCCAAAGAATAATACTCCAAAGATTGTTACCCATATTGAGTTAGTAAACATCAATACTGTTGCTACAGATATAGGTATATATTCTACAGACAAGTTATACCCAATAAAGCATAATGCAAAAGTTCCTATTCCATATAATGCTGAAATAGCTAACCCTCTTAAATCTATCTTTAAAATTTTTCTATCAGTTATTATTATCCAAATAAAAAAGCAAATAGAAGATAAAAAACTTCTACTAAATGCTATAAACATTGTACTTAATCCAGCTTCATATAAGATTTTACTACTTATTCCCATTATGCCCCAAAAAAATGTTGCTATTAAAACTAGACTTATTCCCTTCTGCTTATTATTCATTAAAATTCCTCTTTTTCTATTTTTTTATACAAATTCTATTATATACTTATTAAAAAAATTTAAAAGCTCCAAAAATGATATTTTTCTTTTATTAACCTTCATTTTCTACTCTATTATATAACTTTAGTTATTATATCTTAAAATTATTTAAATTAGCTTATAATGTAATTCTAAACAAAATTAAAAACTTTTACTTTTCTTTAAAGTTGTCAGTTTACCATCATTTTTTGAAAGGAAATTTTAATAATTATTCAATTCCAAGTCTATCAAACTAAATTTTCTTTATAAACCTTCTTATAAAACACTATATTTTTATAAACAAAAAGAAGTTGTATCAAAACTAACAAATAAAACTTATGAATATATTAAACTTCACATTATTTATAAGTTTTATTCGTTAAAATTTTCTACTCAACTTCTTTAAACAATATCTTTATATTTATTATGTAACTAACTTATATAATAAAATTTCTATAATTATTTAAAAGAAACTTTATTGTCTTCTAATTTATCTATTATTGCAAGAGATTCTACTCTTACGCCTAAATCTTCTAAAACTTTTCTTCCGTCTTGAAATCCCTTTTCTATAACTATTCCTATTCCTACTAACTCAGCACCAGCCTGCTCAACTAAGTCTATCATTCCTTTAGTTGCACATCCTTGAGCTAAAAAGTCATCAATTATTAAAACTCTTTCACCTTTATTTAAAAATTGTTTTCCAACTCTAACTTTATAATCTTTTTTCTTTGTAAATGAATGTACATTTGATTCATAAACATCTTTATCTAAATTTAAACTTTCAGTCTTTTTAGCAAAAACTACTGGAACATAATCAAAGTATTGTGATGTTATACCTGCAATAGCTATTCCTGAAGCTTCTATTGTAAGTATTTTATCTACTTTTTCATCCTCAAATCTCTTTTTAAATTCCTTACCAACTTCATTAAGAAATTTTATGTCCATTTGGTGATTTAAAAAACAATCAACTTTAAGTATATTTCCCTCTCTAACTTTTCCTTCTTTTAATATCTTTTCTTTTAATGCTTCCATCTTCCTTTTCCCCCTACTATAAAAATTATTTCATTATAATAAATAACTATATTTATACTATCTTATTGAATTTATTGAAACTCTATCTAATTGCCCACCTTACTACAAAGATAATTTCTATAAAGTATATTAAAAAGAAAGCTTTTTTAAAGATTTTAAATTATAATTTTATATAAATCAAAAAAATTCCTAAGCCCAAAAGCCTAGGAATATATAATAATCTCACAAAAAAATATAGAAATCACCTATATATTCGTAGTTAGGATGTTTACGGCCTCCTAGTAGAAACACTCGACCCATATCGTCGAGCATATACGATATACTTATATAAGTAAATATTAAGTTATTAAGTAGTATTATAACTACTTATTCTTTCAATGTAAAGTTTTATCACTAAAAAAATTTTAATGAACCTATAAAATTTCAAAAATCTGTTAATTTTATGCTAGCTTTGAAATAAAATATTAATAAATTTACCTTTTCTAAAAGCCAAAACTTTAAAGCTCACTCTGATAATTGTAAAAATAGAGATATTATCTATAATTTTAGCTAAAATCTAATCTTGGAATAGTCGTCCAAACTCACCTAATACGCTACCTTCTCCAACATCTCTAGACCCTGGAACTTGTGGTGCAGATGAAACAACCTTAGATGCAAGTCTACTAAATGGTAAACTTTGAATCCAAACTTCTCCTGGGCCTACTAGACTTGCAAAGAAAATACCCTCTCCTCCAAAGACAGCATTCTTTATTCCTTTAACATACTCTATATCATAATTTATATCTTTAGTCATAGCAACTAAACATCCTGTATCTACCTTTAATTTTTGTCCTGGTAAAAGTCTCTTTCTAACAATGGTACCACCAGCATGAATAAAGGCCATACCATCCCCTTCAAGTTTTTGAAGTATAAATCCTTCTCCACCAAAGAACCCAGTTCCTAATTTTTTTCTAAAATCAATTCCTATACTTACGCCTTTAGCTGCACATAAAAAAGCATCCTTTTGGCATATAAGTTTACCACCATAATTTCTTAAATCTACTGGAATTATCTTTCCTGGATATGGTGAGGCAAATGCAACTTTTTCTCTTCCTACTCCCATATTGGTAAATGCAGTCATAAATAAGCTTTCACCTGTTAAGACTCTTTTAGCAGCCCCTCCTAGCTTGCCAAAAAAACTACTAGATCCGCTATTACTTCCATCACCAAAAATAGTTTCCATTTCTATACTACTATCCATCATCATCATTGCTCCCGCCTCAGCAACAACAGTTTCTCTTGGATCTAATTCAATCTCTACAAATTGCATATCATCTCCATAAAGTTCAAAGTCAATTTCATGTGAATTCATCATATGCACATCCTCCAATAAATAAATATATTACAACACTAAATCATAATTTTATTTTACATACTATCATAGAATATATAACTTCTACAATAAAAATATTCTAAGAAATCAATCCTATATTATTCTTTTCACAATTACTAAAGTATTTATTCACATACCTTTATATAAACTCATAATATTTATTAATATGAGTTTCAAATTCTTAATAAAATCATATTATTTTCATAATAAAAATTTATTGACATACAACCCAAACAGATATAATATGATATTAAACTTAATAATATTTAATATCTATTGTGTTAAGAGGGAGTAGTTGCAAGCTATAATATCAACATCGCGGTTAACGAAAAGTTACCTGGTATTATACACCAATTTGGTTACAAGACTTTTAATATAATCTAAGGAATTTAAGGTATTTTATATACTATTCCTTAGATTATATTAGGAGTCTTATTTTTTTGCCTCCTATACATAGATATTATTTGTTAGAACTTATCAATAATTTATAAAAAGAAAGGAAATAATAATATGAAGAAAGTTTATTCAAAATCAAAAGAAGAACTTTTTAAAGAACTTGGGGTAAACAAGAACGGTTTAAATGATACTCAAATTAAAAGCATGGAAGAAAAATATGGTAAAAACGAATTGGTTGAAAGTAAGAAAAAATCTACTTTCAAAGTATTCCTTGATCAATTTAAGGACATGCTAATAATAATTCTTATATGTGCTGCAGCTATTTCAATGTTTTTAGGAGATATTGAAAGTGCAGCTGTTATCATATTCGTATTAATAGTAAATGCTACTCTTGGAACAATTCAGCATCTTAAAGCTGAACAATCTTTAAATAGCTTAAAGGCTCTCTCCTCTCCTTCTACTAAAGTGCTTAGAAATGGTGAAAGATTAGAAATAGACTCAAAGGATGTAGTTGTTGGAGATATTATATTTCTTGAAGCTGGTGACTATGTTCCTGCTGATGGTAGAATACTTGAAAACTATAGTTTACAGGTTAATGAAAGCTCATTAACTGGTGAATCTGAAAGCATAGTTAAAATATCTGAAATAATAAAAGGAGAAGAAATCCCTATTGGTGATAGAAAGAATATGGTCTTCTCTGGAAGCTTAGTAACTTACGGTAGAGCTACTATTTTAGCAACAGCCGTTGGTATGGATACTGAAATAGGTAAAATAGCTCAATTATTAAATGATACTAAGGAAAAGAAAACTCCTCTTCAAGTAAACTTAGATAACTTTGGTAAAAAACTTGCAATTGGAATACTTGTTATATGCGCAGTAGTATTTGCTCTTAGTCTTTATAGAGGCGAAGCTATTATAGATGCATTCATGTTCGCAGTTGCCTTAGCAGTAGCTGCTATACCAGAAGCTTTAAGCTCTATAGTAACAATAGTTCTTTCTTTGGGAACTCAAAAACTGGCTAAAGAAAATGCTATCATAAGAAAACTACAAGCAGTTGAAGGTTTAGGTAGTGTATCAATTATATGCTCAGATAAAACTGGTACATTAACTCAAAATAAAATGACTGTTAAAAAGATTTTTGTTGATGGACAAGTAATAGATTCAAATGAATTAAACTTAGAAAAGAGAATAGATAACGACTTACTAACTATGAGTTTACTTTGTAATGATGCAATTACAGATTGCGAAAAGGAAATAGGTGATCCAACTGAGGTTGCACTTGTAAACTTAGGTGATTTATACGGAGTAGATGAACTTGTTCAAAGGGATAAATTTAAGAGACTTGGTGAAATTCCATTTGATTCAGATAGAAAACTTATGAGTGTTGTTTATAACATTCATGGTGAAAATATTATAGCTACTAAGGGAGCTGTTGATGTTCTTCTTAAAAGATCTACTAAAATTGAAACTTCTGAAGGGGTTAGACCTATAACTAAAGAAGATATAGCTAAGATAGAGGAAATTAATAAACAATTCTCAAAAACAGGTCTTAGAGTTCTATCTTTTGCATATAAAAATATTGAAAGTAGAACAAATATAAAACTTAATGATGAAAATGAATTAACCTTCATAGGTCTTATATCAATGATGGATCCACCAAGAGAAGAATCTGCTGAAGCAGTAAAAGCTTGTATAGAAGCTGGAATTAAGCCTGTAATGATAACTGGTGACCATAAAATAACAGCTTCTGCTATAGCAAAACAAATTGGTATATTAAAAGATGAAAGTGAAGCTATTGAAGGTTCTGATTTAGATAAAGTTAATGACGAAGAGCTTAAAAATATGGTAGAACACATTTCAGTATATGCTAGGGTTTCTCCTGAGCATAAAATAAGAATAGTTAGAGCATGGCAAGAAAAAGGCAATGTAGTTGCCATGACTGGTGATGGTGTCAATGACGCACCTGCTTTAAAACAAGCTGATATAGGTGTTGCAATGGGAATTACAGGATCTGAAGTTGCTAAAGATGCTGCTTCTATGGTATTAACAGATGATAACTTCGCAACAATAGTAAAAGCTATTGAAAATGGTAGAAATATTTACTCAAATATTAAAAATGCTATTAAATTCTTATTATCTGGTAATACTGCTGGTATATTATCAGTATTATATGCTTCTATATTAGCATTACCAGTTCCATTTGCTGCTGTACACTTATTATTTATAAACCTTTTAACTGATAGTTTACCTGCAATTGCCTTAGGTCTTGAACCTCATAAAAAAGAAGTTATGAAAGAAAAGCCAAGAAAAGCTAATGCTTCTATATTAACAAAAGACTTCATTACAGATGTCTTATTTGAAGGTGTTGTTATTACTATTATTACTATGATAGCTTTCCATATTGGATTAAACCAAGGTGGACCTCTATTAGCAAGTACAATGGCGTTTGCTACTTTATGTTTATCAAGACTTATTCATGGATTTAATAGTAAATCTAAAAAACACGTATTATCAAAAGAATTATTCTCTAATAAATATTTATGGGCTGCTTTTGGTATAGGATTTGTGCTATTAAATATTGTTCTTTTAGTACCTGTATTTCAAGGATTATTCCAAGTTGTTCCACTTACACTTAATAACTTATTAACTATATATGGATTATCATTATGTACTTTTATAGTTATTCAAGCTGTTAAATTTATAAGAGAAAAATTTAACAAAAACAAAATAAACACTATTCAAGAATCAAATAAGGAAAATATAGTAGCTTAATTGTAATTTTATATAGACCATGCTAAATAACTAAAATTAAAAAGACTGTACTAAAATTTTATTTTATAATTTTAGTACAGTCTTTTCTTAATTAAATAATAGTTTTGATTAGAAATATAAACTTTATTTTATTCTCTGATATAATTTAAATAATAAGGTTTTTATTAAACTATAATTTAAGATAACTTAATGAAAGGTATAAATTATGAGAAAAAAATACTTTATATTAACCATTTTAACTATGATTCTTGGACTTTTATCTAGAAAATTTATGTACTATATTCCTAATTCAATAGCACCATACTTAGGAGATATACTTTGGGCAACTATGGTTTATTTTGGCTTTAGATTTCTACTCCCAAAATTAAATACTAATATTTGTTTTTTAATTGCTATTACTTTCTCCTTTCTAATAGAATTTAGCCAAATATATCAAGCTCAGTGGATTAATAATATTAGAGCTACACTCATTGGTTCTTTAATTCTTGGACACGGTTTCCTGTGGAGTGATTTAGTGTGTTACACCATAGGGATATTAATTGGCTGTTTCATAGATAAACTTACTCTTAAAAAAAACTCTAAGGTAAGCAAAAAACCTTAGAGCCACAAGAGGTATCTACAATAGCAACCACTATATGATGAATAGCTTTAAGCTATTTATTATCTTATATTCAAGTATTTATTAGATTATTCCTATTTCAAGTATTAATGCTACAAATACAATAGAAATCATATACTTGAATTTGTATTTGTAGTAGTCTTCATTCAAAGATAACCACTTAAAACATAAATAATCCTCCAGTAACAAAGACAAAAGTAACAAACATTTATAAATAACCCATAAAACTTAAAATCATTAAAAGAGTAAATATTTCTAAAAATAATAAAGATCATACTTTATATTGCTTAATTAAAAATTCATTTAATCCTCTCTTGATTTTATCATCAACAGCCTTTATATCTCTATCACCCTCATCACATTTGATTATTATTCTTCTTAAGTAAACAGCAAATATAAGTGCTATTGTTGAACATATTTATACTGTTCATCTATTTACTCTAAACTCCATTGCTTTTGCTGAAACTTTTTATCATTGCCATTACATTTAACATAACTAACATTAAATTTTGTTTTTTTTGCCAATTTCACAATTTCATCCTCTGTAAAACCATTCTTTTTAAATATAATACAATATTCATATTCACTAGATTCTTTAGGGTTTAAATTACTATCTAAATTGTTCTTTAAATGATCTCTTGAAATTATACCCTCTTTTTTACAAATATTTTTTTCTAATTCTTCATTTACAATAGGATCAAAACTTATATTTTCTATAAAATCCTCATCTAAATTGTTAAATACCATTATATAAAAATATATAGGTACATATTCTAAATTCTTTTCACCATCAACTCCAATACCTCCAAAACTTAGGCTTAAATCATTTTTATATAATATCTCTCCATTTAATTTTAAATCACTTCCTTTAGTTATATATTTATCTTTTCCAACATCAACTTCTACTTTCATATCTGAAATCATCTCATGAATTTCTATATATCCACCATCGCCAATTCCATAATTAGATGAAACAATAGAAATTATATTTTTTCTAACCGAATCCATATATTCAAACTTTAAATCATTGTCTAACTGTTCAAAATTTTTATTACCTTTTGCTATAACAGTAGAATTTCTAAATCCAGATAATTTATAACTTGATATATATTTACTTAATCTTGAATCTCTAATAAAACTTTTTATTTCATATGTATTTTTTACTAAAGGAAATGTAATAAGCATTACTATTATAGTAATAATTAAAACTCCAATTAACCATCTAAAACTCGCCTTTGCCCCTAGTTTATCAATTAAAAATTCTCCTTTAAGTAAATTATAAATCCACCATATAATTAATATTAACAAAAAGCAATCTATAAATAACCATGTACTCATAGTAACTCCCTTAATTTTATTATTTAATTAGCAAAGTTAAATCTGTTCAAAGGCCATACTGTTATTTGAGCTTTTCCTAATATATCATCACCATCTATATATTGATTGCTCCAATACCTTGCATCTTTACTATTATCTCTATTATCTCCTAACAAAAGATATTTGTCTTCTGGAACTTCAAAATTTATATTCACTTTACCACCTGGATATTTTATATAATGCTCATCTAACCTTTCATTGTTTACATATACTGTTCCATCTTCTTTTATTTCTATCCGCTCTCCTGGTAACCCTATAAGTCTTTTTATCATCTTTTCATCAAATTCCTTTGAATAGAAAACTATCATATCTCCTCTTTTCATATTAGATAAATTATATATTCTTGTAGCAAAAAGTTGATCTCCTGGCTCAATAGTTGGCGCCATTGATGGAGTTGGAACTACTATTTTAAAAACCAAAAATTTATTTACAAGAAATGTTAATATTATAGCTACAAAAATAATTGATATATATTCTTTTAAGCTTTTAAACATTTCTATTCTCCTCTCTAAGACTAATATTTTATTATAATTAGTTACATTTATTATATCACTAAATACATTTTTTTCTTTAATTTCTTTTAAAATACAAATTATTTTTATAAAAACTAATTTTAATTATATAAATATATAAAATTAAAGATAAATTTTATTTTTAAAACAATTTATAAATAAAACTTTCTTATTAGGTCTATGAATTTTTTGTAAATATGTTATTATTAATATGAACCTAGTCCACAATGAAAATTAATTTTCACATATTAAAGTAAATCCACACTTTAGATTTCTTTTAATATATGAAAACTTCAAATTAAGGACAGGCTATAAAATTTTATTCTAATTTAAGAAAGAAGGTTTTTTTATGCCTAAATTATTAATTCCAGCTATTATATTTATAACATTAGCACTAATATTTTACACAATTGGTGTTTGGAGCGAGCATAGAGCAGGTATATTAAAGAAAAAACATGTAATAATCTTTTGGTGTGGTTTAGTATGCGATACTCTTGGAACTTATACAATGAGTAGAATCGTTGCATCAGGAACTGATAAAGCTATTACTCCAACTGATTTATTAATACATCAATCAACAGGTATGCTTGCTATTATTTTAATGCTTATACACGCTGTTTGGGCAACAGTTGTTTTAAACAAAGGTAGTGAAAAATCAAAGGCTATATTCCATAAATTCAGTTTAGTAGTTTGGTTCATATGGCTTATCCCATACTTTATAGGTATGTATATAGGAATGACATCATAACAAAAAATACTCCTTTTAAAATTAATTTAAAAGGAGTATTTTTTATCATGAAATTTTATATGCTAATTAAATTTTCAATTTATTTTATTCACAAACTTTACTTTGATTTAAAATATCATTTGAACTAAAAGCCAAATTCATTACGCTAAGCATATATTTTTAAGACCTTAACTTAAGCATATGTCTTTTGAATATTTTATTCAATTTTCAGTTATTATATAGAATTATATTTTACTTTAATTTTAAATAAAGTCTCAATTAATAAATATTTTCCTTTATTAATTCAAAATGCTCTTGCATATATTTATATGCAGAATAAACATCTCTATTTTTTATAGCTAGATATATTTTTTCATGAAAATCTAATAGCTTTTCTTTGTTTCTTTCATCACTTAGAATAGCTCTTCTTCCTTCAGTTATGAACTTATCAACTAACTCAGATACTACTTCTAATAAATTAGTTATAAGTACATTGTTTGCTGCTTTAACAATTATACTATGAAATTCGCTATCAATTTTAACATTCTCTTTTTCATTCCTAGATGTCTTAAACCTTTCAACAAGTTCACCAAGCTTTTTTAATTCTTCATCAGATATTCTCATTACAGATAAAAATATAGTAGACAATTCTAATACTTCTCTTAATTCAAAAATATCTTTATTAGTTCCATTTTGAAGCATAAATACTATTGAAAGTGGCTCTAATAATACATCATCAAACTCTTCTCTTATATAATTACCTGCTCCCTGTCTACTTTCCACTAATCCTACAACTTCTAAAGCTCTCATAGCTTCTCTTATAGACGTTCTGCTTACTTGCAATTCTTCCGCCATAACTCTCTCTGTAGGAAGCTTATCTCCTTTTTTTATCTGTCCTATTCTAACCATTTCTTTTATTTGATCAACAACCTGTTCATAAACTTTCATGTTTTTAACTGGTTTAAACATCCTAACAATCCTTTCTAAATAAAGCCTTCTAGCTTTTCTGATCTTCTATATGACTTGTTTATTATATCTTTTGGATAACCTATATAATCTAATAATTTTATAGCATTTCTAGTTTTAGATACTCCTCTTTTTAGCTTATAATCAAAACTTAACCCATTTTTACTATCAACATTTTCGCTAAAATAATAAAACTCATAACTTTCTTTTAATATGTCAACTAATTCTCTATCATGAGTTGCAACTATAGAAATACTATTTCTATTATTTATATAAGTAAGAATCTCTGCTGAAGCTGATATTCTCTCTATAGGATTTGTTCCTCTAAATATTTCATCAATTGCACAAAATACTGGTAACTCCTTATCTAACGCTCTTATTATTCTTAAAATTGATTCTGCTTCAGCCATGTAAAAACTTTTACCAATACTTAAATCATCATTTGGACTAATTGAAGTAACTATATTAAATATTGGTGCCTCATATTTTTCTGCTAAAACAAAATTAAAAGTTTGAGCAAAAAGCATATTTACTCCTAACATTCTTAAAAAAGTTGATTTACCTGACATATTAGTTCCAGTAAGAACAATGCCTCTCTTACTCATGTTTATTGAGTTAGCTACTGGATTTTCTATAATTGGGTGCATTCCATTTTTTATCTCTAATGTGGTTTCTTTTATGAATTTAGGTTTAGTTATTTTATCCTTTTTTTCTTCTTCATAACTGCCAATAGATATGATTGCCTCCATTTCACCTAATGTTTTATAAAGGCTTAAAATTGTATTTTTATTTTTCTCTATAGAATCAGCAATTTTATAATATGCAGTTTCTTCTAATAAAAATAATACTGACATAAATTCAAATAATCCACCCCACATATTAATAAAGCTAATCATTCTAGTATTTCTATCTATTGATTTTAAATCTTTTAAGTTTTCTCTTATTTTTATATTAAAAGATTCTAAATTTTTATCATTAATTTTAACTATATGCTTAGATGCCTTTATTACTCTTCTTAAATACATAAGCCCATTAGCCTTAATGCGCTCTCTTTCCTTACTATTTATATAAATATTAAAGAAAGTTACACCCATTAACCCAAGCATTGCATTCACACTTATAAATATTGAAGCAAGTATCAATATTAAAGGTAAGATCTTTCCTGAAATTGTATAAAAATAATATTTAAACTTATTAGATTCTATTAGCTTTTCATTAATCATATCTAACAAACTATTCTTTTTATCTCTTCCCAACTCAAAAAATATCCCCATAATATTGAATCTTATATCTTCATTTTCCTTAAAATATTCTATTTCATCTCTTCTCTTATTTAACTTTTTTTCATCATTTAGGGGATTTCTAAGTATTGAATAAAGTGTAGCCTCTCCTAAACTACTATAATTTCTATCTAATTTTGAATAAACCTTATCCAAATCTAAATCATGCCATGTTTGTTCATCTATATGGTATTTTTCTTTTTCACTCATATCATATAGTGTTCTTATGGTTTTTAAGTTTCTCTTTTTATCCATTTCTACTGCATAGTCATACTTTATTACTCTTAATAACCTCTTATCCATAGAAAACTCCTTACCCTAAAAAATTTGATGGTTTTATTATATCTTCTTTTATAATAAAAGTGAAATTTGCACAAACTATAATATAATTTATAAATTTTAATTTAAAGAAAATAAATATAAATTATTTCTTAAAATATATAAAAGTTTACCTTCCTATTAAAATTTAGTATTAAAAATTATAAAGTTTAAAACTTTGAAACCTAGTTCAAATACTTCATTTACATCAACTTGAGAAAAATCATGACCACTATTTTCCAACGTAAGTATTTGAATATCATTCCCCATACTTTTACTCTTATTATATAGATCCATTGAATTACTGTAAGGAACTAACTTATCTTGACGTCCATGAACTATTAAAGTCTTTGGTAAATTAGGCTTTACGTAATTTATTGGACTATATTTATCCATGTATTCCTTTATACTTTCTTTTCCTCTTAATTGCTTTTCAGTTTTCTCTATTGAATTATTTAAATCCACTGAAGCCATAGTCATGTCTAAACCGCTAAGTTCAGTTGGCCCAAAGAAATCTACAACATATTTAACATTTGATGGATAATTAGCAAGTTCCTTATCATCAACAAATTCATCATTCCCACTATACGTTGCTAACAATGATAAATGCGCCCCAGCAGAAGCCCCTATAACCCCAATTTCATCAGTATTAAATCCATAAGTTTCTTTATTTTTATAAACCCATCTTATAGCATCCTTAACATCTGAAGCTTGTTTATTAAAATCAACCTTATCAGTAGCAAGTTCATACTCTACACTTATTATTGTATATCCTTCTTTTCTAAATGAATCTAAAAGAGGAGCTATAATATCCGGTATTTCTTTATTTCCATAAATCCAACTTCCTCCATGAACATAAAGAATTACTGGTGATCCATGTCTTAATTTCTTTTCTGGGCCATAAATATCTAAAGTCTGAGGTTTACCATTAGTATTTTTATAAACTAAATCCTTAAAATCCATATCTTCACTCATTTTAATGTTCTTTAAATCATCAATACTTGGTGGATTTTCCTTTAATTCTAAATACTCTTTTCCTATGTTTACATAAAAACCTATTTGTCCTCTAAAATAATAAGCTAAAGCTCCTATTATAATTATTAAGGTCAATAATATAATTCCTAATACTTTAAAAAACTTTTTCATTCTCTCCCTCCATATAATTTAAATTTCGCCTATATTTCACGTAAATATTCACTTCAAATTCTTATAAATAAAGAACAATATTTACACATATCTTAAACTATTTATATATTTAAAAAGAACAAATTAAAATTTTGTAATTTTAATTTGTTCTTTGCTAAAATAATATCAAATATCATTATTTATAAAAAGGTTACGTTTTTATAAATTATTATATTACACCATTTATAACCTTCTTTTTAATTTTATATCTAATTAAGATTCTCTAGAGTAAGCTATACCTACACTTTTGACACCTACATGTACACCTATAACTGCACTTATTTCACCAATCATTGAATCTAAATCTAATTCTTCTTTAAGTCTCTTAGCTAAATCCTTAGCTTCATCTTCAGCTAATATATGACATACTACAGCTTTCTTTATTCCCTTTTCTTTTAAATCTTGCTTAACTATGTCTACAATCTTATCTATCGCTCTCTTTTTAGTTCTAACTTTATCCATTACAACAACAGCACCTTCTTTAACTGTTAGAATTGGATTTATTTTAAGCATTTTTCCAAATAAAGCTGAAGCTCCACCTATTCTACCACCTTTTTTAAGGTTATCTAAAGTACCTGGAACAAAGATTATCTCTGATTCTTCTATAGTATCTCTTACTATTTTTGAAACCTCATCAAAATCTTTTCCTTCTTGAGCTGCCTTAGCTCCTTCTAACACACCAATTCCAAGTGCCATTACTGAAGTTTGAGAGTCTATAAGATCAATTTTAACCTCAGGATATTTTTCTAAAATCATATCTTTTATTATGTATGATGTTGTGTATGTTCCACTTAATTTAGATGATATAAACGCTGCGACTATATCATAACCATCCTTAGCAAATTTTTCAAAAGCATTATAAAATTCATCCATTGGTGGTTGAGATGAAGTTGGAAGTTTATCACATTTAGCTAATTCATCATAAAAAGCTTCACTATCTATATCTACTTCCTTATAACTTTCTCCATTCATTATAACGCTTAAAGATACTATCTCTACTCCGTACTTTTCTGCTAAATCTTTTGGTATGCAACTAGTACTATCTGTAATTACTTTAACAGCCATATATTCCTCCTAAAACTTAAATACATTCTTTCAGCGCTTTTAGATTCCTCTATAAAATTAAACATTAATATTGATTTAATTATATCTAATAGTGCCTTTAATTATATACTTATGCTTTTTATTTGTATTGTATTTTATCTCATTCTATATTTATTTTTTATAATCTATTATTCATTTTAACATCTAATTTAAATTTGTAAAACTCTTTTCAATTCAACAATTACTTTATTAAACATAATTATGTAAATTAGTAAACGAAATCTTTATTTAGAGTTTTCTTCAAATCTTTTATTATATCTCTAAGTTCAGCAGCTCTTTCAAACTGAAGATTTTTAGCAGCTTCCTTCATTTCTTTTTCATATTGCTCTATAAGCTTTTCTATAGGAATATCTTTCTTAACTGCCTTTTTAACTTCAGTTTCATAGTTTTCTTTTTGTTCTGAAACCTTAGTAGCTTCAATTATATCTCTAACTTCTTTACTTACAGTAGTAGGCGTAATATTATGTTCTTTATTATATTCCATCTGAATAACTCTTCTTCTTTCAGTTTCTTTAATAGACTTCTCCATAGACTTGGTAATATTATCTGCATACATTATTACTTTACTTTCAGAGTTTCTAGCCGCTCTACCTATGGTTTGTATTAATGAAGTTTCAGATCTTAAGAATCCCTCTTTATCAGCATCTAATATTGCAACTAAAGCTACCTCAGGTATATCTAATCCTTCTCTTAAAAGATTTATACCTATTAATACATCAACCTCTCCAAGTCTAAGCTCTCTTATTATTTTCATTCTCTCTAAGGTATCTATATCAGAATGCATATATGTAGCTTTAACATTTAAATCTTTTAAATACTTAGTTAAGTCCTCAGCCATTCTCTTTGTAAGAGTTGTTATAAGGACTCTAAATCCTCTTTGTACAGTTCTTTGAATTTCACCATAAAGATCATCAATCTGCCCCTGTATAGGTCTTATTTCAATTACAGGATCTAAAAGTCCAGTAGGTCTTATTATTTGCTCTGCCACAACCTTAGAATGATCTAGTTCATACTCCCCTGGAGTAGCACTTACAAAGACTACTTGATTTATTTTGCTTTCAAATTCACTAAATTTAAGTGGTCTATTATCAAAAGCACAAGGTAATCTAAATCCAAAATCAACTAAAGATGCCTTTCTAGATCTATCACCAGCATACATTGCTCTAACTTGAGGTAATGTAACATGACTTTCATCTATAAACATTAAGAAATCTTCCGGAAAGTAATCAAGTAAAGTTTGAGGTGGAGTTCCTGGTGCTCTACCATCTAATATTCTTGAATAGTTCTCTATACCTTGACAATATCCCATCTCTCTAATCATTTCTATATCATAATTTGTTCTCTGCTTTAACCTTTGTGCCTCTAAGATTCTATCCTCAGCTGTAAGAACTTTTAATCTATCTTCAAGTTCATCTTCTATTACACTTATTGATCTTTCTAAGGTTTCCTCAGATGCAGCAAAGTGAGATGCTGGAGTTATACTAACATGTTGTCTTTCTCCAATTATATTTCCTGTAAGAATATCAAACTCTCTTATTCTATCTATCTCATCTCCAAAGAATTCAATCCTAATTCCCTTAGATGATGAAGATGAAGGAATTATATCTAAATTATCTCCTCTTACTCTAAAAGTTCCTCTAGCAAAGTCTACGTCATTTCTTTCATATTGAATTTCTATAAGCTTTTTAATAACTTCATCTCTATCCTTAATCATACCCGGTCTTAAAGATATTGTAAGCTTTTTATACTCCTCTGGATTACCAAGTCCATATATGCAAGAAACTGATGCAACTATTATTACATCTCTTCTCTCTAAAAGTGCTGAAGTGGCTGAATGACGAAGTTTATCAATCTCATCATTAATAGATGCATCCTTTTCTATAAAAGTATCGGTCTGAGGTACATAAGCCTCTGGTTGATAGTAATCATAATATGAAACAAAGTACTCTACTATATTATCGGGAAAGAATTCCTTAAACTCAGCACAAAGTTGAGCTGCTAATGTCTTATTATGAGCTAAAATAAGTGTTGGTTTTTGAGTTCTTTCTATGATATTTGCCATAGTAAATGTTTTTCCTGATCCTGTAACTCCTAAAAGAGTTTGCCCTCTATTACCATTTTCAATAGACTCAACTAATGTGTCTATTGCTTTAGGCTGATCACCTGTAGGTTTAAATTTTGATTTTATTCTAAATTCTCCCATAATGTTCCCTCCTAACTATAAAAGACTGTATCTTTAAATAATTCTCACCTTAATACGTGAAGATTAGATACAGCCAAGTTACCCATTATTTATTTTTTATTCTTTATCTTTACTGGCTTTTTTTAATTTTTCTAAAAATTCATCTATCTCTTTATCAAACGATATTCCTTTAGGAACTAACACTATTCCAAACTGCTTTCCTCTATCCTCGCCTGTAATTGTATGCTTCTCAACATTCCCATTATTTTTTCTTATTTCAAGATCTAAGCCATAAAAATTTCTCTTTATTGCCATAAATACTTCTTTTTCATTCTTAGGAATTTCTCCATTAATTTTAACTATTTTATCTCCACTTCTTAATCCCTTCTTATATGCAATAGAATTTGGTAAAACATCTAAAATACATATTTCATCATCAGTTGAAAAATATATTGGCTTCCTAAGAGATTCTAATTTCAGTTCAATTCTTATTCTAAGTTCATATAGTAATGGAATTAAAATAATTAATATAATAGTAAAAATATAATTTTCCTTGAATAAATAAGCTAATATTATAACCACTATACCATATGCAATATTAATTAATCCAGATGTTATTGTCTTACCTCTTTTACTTTGAGTAAATGTAGTTCCTTCATATGAAGTTACTCCATAAGCTGCTAAAGTTCCTAAAACTGCAACACTCATTATAGCATTAGCTTTATATTCATAAAAAAATGGTAACCATTGTGGTAAATCTTTAATTTCATTAATAATTGAATTTCCACTATTAGCTCCTAAAGCAACTAATAAACATAAAGGTAGTGCCCAAAATCTTCTAAAACCAAATCCACCTACTAACTTTCCATCTTTTTGAGCAAATATAGGTAGATAACCTTTGTCTCCATCCATAACTGCTAAAATACCTTCAACAATTGAGAAAACACCTATTAATACAATGATTGAAGTTAAATTAATAGAAAAACTAAAGCCTTTTCCAAAGTATTCAGTATTAATGCTTACTAAAACTCCTATAATACCTAGAAATGCTGCTATATAAGGAATTTTAATAAATCTATTCTTATATACAATAGAAAATACTGATATTATTAAAATAACATCTATTAAAGAACTATTTTCAAAAGTTACTCCTAAAATACTTAATAATAAACTAGCTATTAGCCCTCCTAATATACCAATTAATATCTGCAATAAAGTCATTTCAAGAGGAGACTGGATACTCCTCCCAAGCATTAACTTTTGCATAAAAGCTATCTTCCTATTTTTAAAATAAAAAATTATAGCTATTAATATTAACATTAAAGACAAGGTAGGACTTACTAATGCATAAGATATAGCTCTTATATTTTCTATAAGTAAATTCATTTTAAGTCCTCCAAAAATTTTATTTATTTTATCTTTTCTTGTATGATTTCTAAGGCCTTTTCAAATTGTGGATCAGTACTTCTTGAATATGTCTTTTCTTTAAGCTCTTTTGGATATTCAACTTTAACATCTGGCCCTATACCTTTTTTATGAATATTTTCTCCATTTGGAGTATAATATTTTGAAATAGTTACTTTTAAAGCTGTTCCATCTTTTTCTTTACCTATCTTATCTAAAACCACTTGAACTATTCCTTTACCAAATGATGTTGTTCCAACTAGAGTTCCTAAATCATAATCTCTAATAGATCCTGCTACTATTTCTGAAGCTGACGCAGTACCTCCATCAATCAAAACTACCAAAGGCATTCCCTGTGCTATTCCACCCTTAGATAAACTTTCCTCTTTATTACCATACTTATCTATTGTAGAAACTATAACCTTATCCTTTGGAACAAAATTTGATACTAGTTCCACACACTCTTTCATAAATCCTCCTGGATTTCCTCTTAAATCAAGGATTAACCCCTTCATTCCTTTGTCTTCTAAATCCTTTAACTGAGTTTCAAAGTCTTTAGCTGTTCCCTCATCAAAAGCTAAGACTTCTATATATCCAATGTTTCCATCAATCATTTCACTTTTAACATTAACTGTTTTAATTACATCTCTAATAACATCAACGTCAAATTCGCCTTTACCTTCTCTATATAATGTTAATTTTATATTTTCTTTTGTAGTACCTTTCATCATTGAAACAGCTTTATCCAATTCATTTCCTGAAACTGCCTCTCCATTTATCTTTAATATAACATCTCCAGTTTTTATTCCTACTTTTTCAGCTGGTCCCCCTTGGATAGGAGAAATTACTACTATCTTACCATCTTTAGCAGCTACTTGAATACCAATCCCCATATAATTGCCCTGACTTTTTTCTTTAAAATCCGAAAACTCTTTTTCGTTCATATAGTAAGTATATTGATCACCTAAAGATGAAACCATCCCCTTTATAGCTCCTTCAGATAACTTACTATCATCAATTTTTCCATCATACCATCTATAAAGCATTTCCCTTATTTCTAATACCTTTTTAAAATTTTCTATATCATTTACTTTCTCTAATGATGACTGAACTTCACTAACATTAGTTATAGGTAAAATACCAAATGCGGTAAGCCTATTTCCAGCATATACAGAAACACCAATTATTAAAGTTAAAGCAACACCCATAGCTAAAACTCTAAATCTTTTTTTCTTCTTAAGATTTTTAATAATATTATTATATTCCTTTTTTTCATCATTATTGTTACTCATAAAAATCCACCCTTTCAAAAAAAAGCTTAAAATACGCTATATTTAAATAGTTTACGTATTTTAAGCTTTTTATATTCTATATTAGATATTAAACGTCTAAGAATTTTCTTAAAGCTATTATACTACCTATTGCACCAATTACAATACCTGCTAGTATAAACTGCCATGACATTGTTGTTAAAACATACATCGGTTGTACAAATTGTGGCATATATAGTGATGATGAAGCTACAATTTTTCCATATAAGAAATTATATCCTGCGAATAATAAAAGTGTTGAAAGAATACCACCTATAAGACCAATTATGATACCCTCTATTACGAAAGGCCATCTTATAAACCAGTCAGTTGCACCAACAAATTTCATTATTCCTACTTCTCTTCTTCTTGAGTAAACAGTTATCTTTATTGTATTTACTATTAAGAATAGTGATACACCTATAAATACTATTCCTAAAACTAATCCTACTGTGTTAATAACTTTTACAAATGAGTTTATAGTTCCTATAAGCTCTTCGTCATTGCCTACATCTTCTACACCATCCATATATTTATTATTAGTTTTCATAGCGCTTTCAACGCTTGAAGCTACTTCAGGACTTTCTAATCTTACTATGTATGAAGCTGGTAATGGGTTATTTTCTTTGCTATATCCAGCTAAAATTTCTTTATTATAGTCACTTGAATCTTCCATTTTTGCAAAAGCTTGATCTTTAGATTCAAATTCTACTTCTTTTACCCCTTGAACAGTCTTAAGTTTTGCTTCAACTGCATCCTTTTGTGCTTGTGTTACATCATCTTTAAGAAAAACCTTAACCTCAACTTTATCTTGAACATCTGTAACCCCATTTTTAACATTTAAAGCAGTTAATAAAAATGCTCCAAATATAAATAACGTAGTAAGAACAGTTGCTATAGAAGCTATACTTATTGTTCTATTTCTCTTTAAACTCTTGAAAGCATCTGATATGAAATATCCTATAGTACTAAACTTCATATTCATATCCTCCTTTCTGAACATCACTAACTACCTCACCTCTATCTATAGCTATAACCCTTTTTTTCATTGAGTTAACTATTTCCTTAGCATGAGTAGCCATAACTACTGTTGTTCCTGCTTTGTTTATGTCATCTATTAATTCCATAATTTCTTTAGCTGTTTCTGGGTCTAAGTTACCTGTTGGTTCGTCAGCTATTAAAACTTTTGGATTATTAACGATAGCTCTTGCTATTGAAACTCTTTGTTGTTCTCCTCCTGATAATTCATTTGGAAACATTTTATATTTATTAGATAATCCAACTAGTGATAATACCATTGGAACTCTCTTTCTTATTTCTTTTGGTGTAGCCCCTACTACTCTCATCCCAAAAGCAACATTTTCATAAACATTAAGAGTTGGTATTAATCTAAAGTCTTGGAATACCATTCCTATTTTTCTTCTATGATAAGGTATTTGTCTTCTTTTTATCTTAGATAAATCCTCATTTCCCATAACTATGTTTCCAGTTGATGGTTCAACTTCTTTTAATAACATCTTTATGAAAGTTGACTTACCAGCACCACTAGGTCCAACTAAGAACACAAATTCACCTTTATCAATGTTTATGTTGACATTTGTAAGTGCTTTGACATTCTTATTATAGACCTTGCTAACATTCTTAAATTCTATCATTGTTAACACTCCTTAATAACTTTTTTCTACTTAAAAAATTAAAATCTAAACAAACGTTTAGAAAAAAATATATATTTACCCAATTACTATCAACACTAATCTATTTTACTATTTTACCTTACTTTTCTACATTAATCTACTTAATTTTTGTTAATATTTCATACATTAATGTAAAGCATCTTAATTATAGCATAACAAAGTTCTAAATTTCTACTAAATAAAGAAAACCCTCACCAAAGACTTACTTAGAATATTTCATCTCTCCTCTTAATAAATTAATATTTAATTTACTTTCCCAATTTTAAATTAAGTATTAATTTATTATTTATATAATAGCCTTAAATTTTTAATATTAATATTTATATTTATATTCATATTTTGGCAATAAAATTAAAATTAATACTTTTTTTTATTTTTATTCATAAAAAAACAGCATGAGAAAATTGCTCATGCTGCTTCTTTTTTATCTTATAGATTATCTTTTTAAGCTCATTGCTTTCTTAGCAGCTTTAACTGCATCTTCTGAAGTTAATCCATAAGCCTTTAATAATTCGTCTGGTTTACCACTTTCTCCAAATGTATCTTTAACACCAACTTTAACTACTGGTACTGGGAATTCTTCTCCAACAACCTCAGCTACAGCTGAGCCTAATCCTCCGATTATGTTATGCTCTTCTAACGTAACTATTGCTCCAGTTTCTTTAGCCGCTTTTAATATAATTTCTGAATCTATTGGTTTGATAGTATGAATGTTTATTAATCTAGCATTAATTCCTTCTTTAGCTAAAGCTTCAACAGCTTCTATAGCTACATCAACCATTATACCTGTAGCAAATAATGTTATATCATTACCTTCTCTTAACTCTATACCTTTTCCAATTTCAAACTTGTACTCAGGTCTGTCATTTATTACATTAACGCCTGCTCTTCCTAATCTTACATAACAAGGTCCATCATATTCAGCGATAGCTCTTATTGCAGCTTCTGTTTCAACTGCATCTGATGGACATATTACTGTCATGTTTGGTATACTTCTCATTAAAGATAAATCTTCTATAGCTTGGTGTGATGCTCCATCTTCACCAACTGTTAAACCAGCATGAGTAGCACATATTTTTACATTTAATCTTGGGTAACATATTGAGTTTCTTATTTGCTCAAATGCTCTTCCAGCAGCAAACATAGCAAATGTACTAGCAAATGGAATTTTTCCACAAGTTGATAAACCTGCTGCTACTGACATCATATTCCCTTCTGCAATCCCCATATTTATGAATCTTTCTGGACATACTTTTTTGAAATCTGCTGTTTTAGTTGACTTTGAAAGGTCTGCGTCTAAAACTAATATATTCTCATTTTCATTAGCTAAAGCAGCTAATGCTTTTCCGTATGCTTCTCTAGTTGCTATTTTTTTCGCCATTAGTTGTCCCCTCCGATCTCTTTTATAGCTTGCTCACATTGCTCTTTAGTTGGAGCTGCTCCATGCCAAGCCGCTTCATTTTCCATAAATGAAACACCTTTACCTTTTACTGTGTTACAAACTATGCAAGTTGGTGCTCCTTTTGTACTCTTAGCTTTTTGTATAGCATTCATTATTTCTTCATAATCATGTCCGTTTATAACTATTACATTCCATCCAAAAGCTTCAAATTTCTTATCTATTGGACATGGACTCATTACTTCTTTAATGTCACCATCTATTTGTAATCCATTAAAGTCAACGAAAGCTGTTAAGTTATCTAATCTATAATGAGCTGCTGACATAGCTGCTTCCCAAACTTGACCCTCTTCTAACTCTCCATCTCCTAAAATAGTAAATACTCTGTAATCTTTGTTGTCTAGTTTACCAGCTAATGCCATACCTACAGCTGCTGATACACCTTGACCTAAAGAACCAGTTGACATATCAATTCCTGGTAAGTCATTCATATTTGGATGTCCTTGAAGGTTTGAACCAAATTTTCTTAATGTTGTTAATTCTGCTGGATCAAAATATCCTCTTCTTGCTAAAGCACTATATAATACTGGTGCTGCATGTCCTTTTGATAAAACGAATCTATCTCTATTTGGATCCTTTGGATTTTTTGGATCAATATTCATTTCATCGAAGTATAAAATTGTTACTATATCTGCGATTGATAAAGATCCACCTGGATGTCCTGATGCTGACTCAGTAAGCATAGTTACTATGTCTTTTCTTATAACCTTAGACATACTTTTTAACTCTTGTATCTTGTTGCTCATAATGACCTCCTGTACATTTATGTAAACTTTTTTAAAATATTATTTTACCTTTTTATCAAGTTCATTCTATCACAAAAAACTAATTTTTCATATAGTAATTTTTTATTTATGCTAATCTTTTTATGCTTTTTACTTTCATTAAGCATATTCTAATACCAAATTAGACTACTCTATTAAACTTTAATTTTAATAGCTTAAAATCATCTTTTTAATATTAAAATCTATAATAGTATATCCTGGATAAAATTTTATATGAAAAAGTTTAAATTAGAGTATCACATTTATAGCTTTAATACTATACAAAAATTGTATCGATTACAGTTAATTATTTTTTTAAATTTTATATATTATTATCTAAAAAATAATTAAAATTTCCTTTTTACAAAAAAATTAAGGCTATGATTAAATATTTAATCATAGCCTAAGTTATCTAATTATTACAAATTTAAACTTATTAACAGAGATTTATTCACTTTTTTCATATCTTCCTCTGTCATATGTCCAATTTTCTCTTTTAATCTCTTCTTATCTAAAGTCCTTATTTGCTCTAAAAGAACAACCGAATCTCTATTTAACCCGTATTCTTCAGAAGAGATTTCTACATGTGTAGGCAATTTTGCCTTATTTATTTGTGAAGTTATAGCAGCAACAATTACTGTTGGACTATACCTATTTCCTATATCATTTTGTATTATTATTACTGGTCTTATTCCACCTTGCTCTGATCCAACAACTGGACTAAGGTCAGCATAAAATATATCCCCTCTTTTTACATTCAAACTAGCCATTTATATCACACTCCGCAAAGCCATGTCTCATATTCTATTTGATCAAAGTATTCTCCAGAAGCTCCTTCTTCAGCATATTGTGAATTTATTAAAGCCATAGCCTTATATCCTTCCTTCATCGCTTCGTAAAAGTCTTCTTCTTTTTTCTTCTCACTATATGTTATTATATTTCTTCCTTTTAATTGACTAAAATTTTGGATTTTTTTTTCTTTTTTTGAATTT
The DNA here is from genome assembly GCF_029258205.1 of Clostridium sp. Taxonomy (GTDB): domain Bacteria; phylum Bacillota; class Clostridia; order Clostridiales; family Clostridiaceae; genus Sarcina. Next base: position 18,871 of record NZ_JARHZJ010000015.1, on the reverse strand, counting down.
TGTTTATTAATCTTTGATACTGACATGTACATCACTCCTAAATGTAAAAAGAGTTATAAAATTATGTATAAATTATATTACAAAATATGCCACCTTGTCAAAGATTTCATCTTAAGCAAATGATATTTTTTGACATAATATTTATTATTAAACTTGTTTCCTATTGTTTTTTCTAATAAAATATATTCAATATGTAAAATTATAACAAAATAAAATTAACTTATTATATTTATTATTGTGATTGCTAAAAAAGCAATCACAATATAATCTTAATTTTTAACTTTACTAAAGTTATTAAACTTTATAGAAACACTTTCTGAATCATCCCTATCATAAATCTTAGCTTCCTTAGGAACTTTTTTCTTTGCATCTATAATCATTACTTCTCTTGAAAAATTTTCATTCCCATTTAATTTTTTAAACTCTAGTATTATTTCAGACTTCTCATTCTCATCCTTCCACTTATAAGTAAATTCATGTTCTTCATTACACAAATCCTTTAATTCATTTATAAACATAAATCTATAGAACTGATCATAGTCTTTTCCAACTTCGTAAGTCTTTTCATCTTTAACGTAGTTTATTATTATTTTATCTTTTTCAAATAATTGTTCTCTATCATCTAAAACAATTTTTGTCCCAACTTCTTCGTCATAATAAATTCTACCTTTTTCTTGAAACTGACCTCTAGAATTTTTAACATCATATATTATTTCCGTTTCATAAGATTCTATAGAAAACATATCTTCCAATATATTCTCTGGTGTTAAATTATAAGTTCTTTGATAGATAGCTAGTCCACCTATAACCCCTAGGATTATAATTAATAGTATTATGAGTATTACATTTCTTTTACTCCTCATGAAAATCCTCCTACTGAAACCTTATACCTTACATACTATTAATTAGTAATCCTTTTTATTCTAAAAGCTAATCAATTCTTTAATTTTATTAGGAATATTTTTTATGATTTCCATAGCACTTACTGTAAAATTATCCTTTGATAATTCATCACCTATATAGCCATGTATATATGCTCCTAAAATAGCTGCATCGAAACTATTTACTCCCTGAGATATTAATGATGTTATAATTCCTGTTAATGTATCTCCCATACCTCCTGATGCCATAGCACTATTTCCAGTTGGATTTACAAATACTTTATCTCCATCAGTTATTATTGTATTATATCCTTTTAATAGCACTATAACCCCATTTGATTTTGCAAACCTCTTAGCAATTCCTATTCTATCTCTTTCAACCTCTTTAATTTCTATACCTAATAATCTCGCCATCTCTCCTGGATGTGGTGTTAATACTATGTTTCCTTTAAACTCTTTTAAAATCGATCTTTTTCTCACTAACACATTGATTCCATCTGCGTCTATAACAAGATTTCCATTATAAAGATTACATATATTACTTAACACTTCAAATGTTAAATCATTATTGCCCATACCTGGTCCAAAAGCAATTACATTTGCTCCACCAATAAACTCTTTGTATTCTTCTTTAGAATTATATGTTCCTGTCATTCCTTCATTTAACTTAATAGATAATTCACTTTGAACATCTTTATTAGTAAATACTGTAACCAAACCAGCACCACTCTTTATAGTTGCTTGTCCTACCATGTAAGCAGCTCCAATAAATCCTTTATGTCCAGCAAATATCAATGCTCTTCCATATGTACCTTTATGACCATATTTGTTTCTATAAGGAAATTTATTTCTTATGTATTCTCTATCTGTAAATATTATATTGTCTGAATTTTTATAAACTATACTCTTAGGTATTCCTATATCTACAACTTTTAGATTTCCTAAATATTGAGAACTTTTATAATTTAAAAATCCTAATTTATAAACTTGAAAACTTATTGTTTCATTAGCCTTAACAGCTATTCTCAAAATACTACCATCATCTGAATTTATACCTGATGGAACATCTATAGAAACTGTAAATTTACTATTTTCATTTATACATTTTATAGTCTCAAAATATATTCCAGAAATCTCTTTATCAAGACCTGTTCCAAAAATGCCATCAATAAGCATTTCACTATTTATTATGTTATTTTTTAATATCTCTAAATGATTAAAATTAGAGATATTTTGTATATAGCAACCTAGCTTTTCTAATATAGTAAGGTTAGTTTTATAATCTACAGACCCATTTTTTTCTTTCTCTAATATATGTACATAAACTTTTTTACCTTTATTTAATAGATGTCTTGCAATGCCTAAGGCATCACCACCATTATTGCCTCTTCCAGAAATAATAGTAAAACTTTCTTTAGTTAAATCTATATTTTCTAAAAATTTAATTATGGCATTTTCCATTAAAACTATGCTTGGCATATTAAACTTTTCTATATAATCTTTATCCATATTTCTTATACTATTAGAACTACATATTTCCATAACATTCACCCTCCAAAATAGAATATGCAATTGCATTACTATTATTATGAGAAATACTTAAATGTATCTTTAGTGAATTATTATTTCCAATTAGTTTATTGCCTATTAACTTTGCACCATTATGCAAAATAACATCAGGTTTTCCTAATTCATTTCTAAGAATTTCAATATCTTTAAAAGAGAATCCCCTTATACCAGTTCCCAAAGCCTTACTTATAGCTTCTTTAGCAGCAAAATTTCCAGCTATAACTTCACTATTCATATTTCTATTAATAAAATAATCAATTTCTTTTTTAGTAAATAACTTACTTATAAAATTTTTATTATTTTGAATAGCTTGTTTAACTCTTTCTATTTCAATGATGTCAACACCAATACCTATTATCATAGAGATCCTCTCCCCTTAATCATTAATATATTTATCTACTATGATACTACTAGAATGCAAAATCAGCTACACAGTTATCAACATCTTCACCTATAACATCAATTAGATGTATAGGTGATACTTCATACTTATGCAATTTCTCCACTAAAATTTCTACATTATCTTTGTTAGGAGATATCTTCTCAACTGAATTTCTTTCTATGTTAATTAAACGTGAATCTATAAAATCTTTTCTTTCAACTTCTATCCCATATACTGTTGATCCCTTAAAACAAGTTTCTATCAATCTATAACAAAATTTGTAGCACTTATCTTCTAAGTTTACTTCTTTACACAAATTTTTTATGACTTTCATTGAATTTCCTCCTTATTTCCCTATGTTATATGCATGTACACACTAATCATCTTTATATTATCATCTTTATAAAAAAAAACATGTCAAATCATGGACATGCAAATATATTTTTTATCGTTGTTTAACGACACAAGTCCCTTAATCAAAACCCAAATTTAATTTTTTTTGTATTTTTCTGTGAAAATTTCTTCTTTTTTATTCATATTTTTTTTATTTTTTCATAATTTACTAATAAACCTTATGAAAACGATATAAAAACTATAATTTATCCATTTATTATATAATTAGTTATATTTATGGAATTATACAACTATGTAATAATTCTTGTGTAATCGTTATACAAAATGAAATATGAGGGGGATTTTTTATGAAGAATAAACAAAAAATGCGTAAGCGTAGAAGGGCTCTACTTTGTGTTTTTGCAGCATTTACATTTTCTTTTAACTCATTAGGAAAGATAACTTATGCAACACCTAAACCAAACACAAATATTACAAATTATGTACAAACTCAAGAAGAAACTTCAAATTCAATTCAGAATCAACCAATCTCATCTTATTGGTATCCAGAAGATCTATTAAAATGGAGTGCTGACAATGATAAAGATGCACAATTCAATAAAAGCACAGTTCAATTAGCAAAAAGAGTAGAAAAAAATAAACTTAACACTATTAATGATACTCAAAATAAAAATGTTAAAGTTGTAGCAATTTCTATAATGAATGCTAACACTAGTGGTAACCCATCACAAGGTTCGAATAAATTTAGCTCTAATACCTTCTCTTATTGGCAATACATAGATAAATTAGTTTACTGGGGTGGATCAGCTGGAGAAGGATTAATAGTTCCTCCAAGCCCAGATGTTACTGATTCAGCACATAGAAATGGAGTTCCTGTTTTAGGTACTGTATTCTTCCCTATGACAGCTCATGGTGGAAAAATGGAATGGTTAAATAAATTCCTTGAAAAAGATGCTAACGGAAACTTTCCTATAGTGGATAAGTTAATTGAAGTTGCAGAAAACTATGGATTTGATGGTTGGTTCATAAATCAAGAAACCGAAGGAACTGAACAAGAACCTTTAACTCCAAAACATGCTAAACTTATGCAAGAATTAATAAAGCAATTTAAATCTAAGTCTAATAATAAATTTGAAATCATGTGGTATGATTCAATGACAAAAGATGGAGATATGGATTGGCAAAATGCATTAACTGATAAAAATGAATATTTCTTATTAGATGGAGATAAAAATAAAGTTGCTGATAGTATATTCTTAAATTTCTGGTGGACAAATAAAAGTTTAATAGATAAAGATTTATTAAGATCATCTAACGAAAAAGCTAAAGAACTAGGAATAAATCCTTATGATTTATATGCTGGAATTGATGTTCAATCAAATGGATATAAAACTCCTATTAGATGGACTCATTATCAAAGAGATAATAAAGCTCCATTTACTTCATTAGGTTTATATTGTCCAAGCTGGACTTATTTTGATGCTAAAACACCGGAACAATTTCAAGAAAACGAAAGCAAATTATGGGTTAATGAACATGGTGATCCATCAAAAGCAACTAACGCCAAAGACTTTAATTGGAGAGGAATATCAACCTACTCTATTGAAAAAAGTGCTGTAACTACTCTTCCTTTCGTAACTAATTTTAATATGGGTAATGGATATGATTTCTATATTGATGGTAATAAAGTATCTACTCAAGATTGGAACAATAGAAGTTTAAATGATATAATGCCAACTTATAGATGGGTTATTTCAAATGAAGAAAATAATAATATAAAAGCTAATATAGACTATACTACTGCTTACTATGGTGGTAACTCAATTAAACTTTCTGGTTACCTAGCAGAAGGAAAAGCTTCTACAATAAAGCTCTATAGTTCTGATTTAACTTTACCTGATGGTGTACAATTCACTACTACTGCTAAGGCTAATGGAAATACTATAGATATGGATTTAATTCTTACATTCCATGATGGTACAGAAACTACTATTTCTGCTGATAAGAAACTTGATATTGATTGGACTAAACTTACTTATGATGTTTCACCATACGTAGGAAAATCAATTAAAACTATTTCTTATAAAATCTCAAGTCCAGTATGTGTTGATAAATTCTCAGCAAATTTAGGTAATATAACAGTAGAAGCTCCTAACTCAAGTTCAAAAGTAAATATATCTAATGCTAAGTTAAATGATGTTGACTTTAAGAATGGAATATATGCAGGTGCTAGACTTTCATGGAACTCTGAAGGAAATTCCTATGATGTACATCATTATGAAATTTACAGAGTTATGAATGATGGAACTAAAATTTTACTAGGTGCAACTCCTAATACAAGTTATTATGTTAGTGATTTAAGAAGAAATAATAAAGAAACAAATACTACCTTTGAAGTAGTTGCTGTTAACAAAAACTTTAACAGAGGAAATAGCCAAACTATAAATATGAAATGGCCTGCCTATCCTGCTCCAACAGCATCATTTAAAGTTTCAAATACCCTAATAGCACCAGGACAATCAGTAACCTTTACTAATACTAGTTCTGAAGTTACTGAAAAAATCCAATGGAAATTCCCAGGTTCTAAAGTTGAAACTAGTACAGAGCAGAATCCAACTGTTACTTATGAAAAAGAAGGTGTTTATCCAGTAATACTTACTGCTAAAAACTCTTCTGGAGAAAATGTGGAAACTAAAACTGAACTTATAACTGTTACAAATGCTGCAAAAGATGGTTTAGTAAACTTATCACTTAATAAATCTGCTATAGCATCAAGCTTTGTAAACAAGAATGAAGCTCCTAAATATGCTCTAGATGGAAATATTAAAACTAAATGGTGTGCCGTAGGCTCTACTCCTCATATATTAACAATAGATTTAGGTGATATTAAAACTATAGGAGAATTAGAAATAAACCATGCAGAAGCAGGTGGAGAAAGTAGCGGCATGAACACTAAAGCTTACACTCTTGAAGTTAGTAATGATGGTCAAAACTTTACTCCTGTATTAAATGTAGATGATAATACAAAAGCTATAAGCAATGATGCTTTTCCTGTTACTAAAGCTAGATATGTTAGATTAAACATTATTCAACCAACTCAAGGTGCAGACTCTGCAGCTAGAATATACGAAGTTGCAGTAAAGGGGTTAGATGGAAATGTAGAGTTACCTCCTCTAATAAATCATAATCAGCCAAATAAACCAATTGATCCCGATCAGTCAGGAGATTCTGACAAACCAAATAATCCTGATAACACACATAAGCCAACTACTCCTAATCAGCCTGGTAATTCTGAAAAACCTGAAACTCCAAACAAACCTGGTGTGCAAGAAAATTCAGAAGGAAAACCAGCTACGCCATCTGATTTATTTAGCAAGGAAATCACTGAAAATAGCGCTTTAATAAGTTGGAACGGTCCTGAAAAAGTAAAACTAATTCAAGAATATGCTATTTATCAAAACGGAAAAGAAATTGGTAGAATTCCTGCTAATAAGACACCCCTTGAATTCTTAGCTAAAGACTTAACTCCTAACACTAAATACAAGTTTGAAGTATCTTCAATTGATAAAAACGGAAAAGAATCAGATAAAATATCAATAGAAGCTATTACAAAGAAAAAATCCAATGGTAATTTACCTAATACAGGTACACCAATAGGAGCAGGTACTTTTGCTACTACTGGAGTTATTTTATCAACTATTGGTGCTTACTTAGCTTTAAAGAAAAAGAAAAAATAATATAATAAACAAATTAAAGAGAGCTTTACTTTAAGTGTGGCTCTCTTTGCATTCGTTATAAAATATTGAAAATTTATTTTAAAAAACTAAATACAATTTTCTATTAAAAATTCTTGAATATATCCGTTAATTTTCTGAAAATTCCCAATTGTTTTTTAGTTTAAAATTTAGTTAATAATACCCAATTTCTATTTACTTTTAACCCTAAAAGTGTATAATTAATAACATCAATTAATAAAATTTATTATTTGATATTGTTAATTAATTAGGAAGTCAAATAAGATTTTATATTGGTTTATCCAAAAATAAATTATTTAAAATAGCAAAATAATTATTGATAATCCTATATAATAATTTTGTTTTTTAATTAATTCAATAATATTCGGTTTTATGTATAAAATAATTCTTAATTTATAAAATATATTATATTTTGAAGGGAGGTAGCTGCATATTATTCTACAAAAAATATGTAGCGTATGTAGTGAAGCACTTAAATATTAAAGACGATTTATTTTGGGTAGGAGCATTAGATCCAAACCTTAGAGTATTTGACATAATCATGTACACACCTTACGGAACAACTTATAATTCATATGTTGTAAAAGGCAGTGAAAAAACAGCAATATTTGAAACTGTAAAAGCTGAATTCTTTGATCAATATATAGAAAGATTAAAAGATCTAGGTGTAGAGCCTTCAGAAATTGACTATATAGTTGTAAGTCATACTGAGCCTGACCATGCTGGCTCAATAGATAAAATATTAGAATTAGCTCCTAATGCTAAAATAGTAGCATCTCCTATAGCTATTAACTATATAAAAGAAATAGCTAATAGAAGCTTCGAATCAATTCCAGTTAAAGATGGAGATTCAATTTCTTTAGGAAATAAAACTTTAAAATTCATGTCAGTACCATTCTTACATTGGCCTGATACAATCTACACTTACGTAGAAGAAGATAAAACTCTTATAACTTGCGATTCATTCGGAAGTCACTATTCTTGCGAAGAGATGTTTGATGATTTAATCCCAAATGAAGAAGAATATATGGAAGCATTACAATACTACTTTAACTGTATAATGGGACCATTTAAACCATATGTTTTAAAAGCTCTTGATAAAATAAAAGATTTAGACATAGAAATAATCTGTCCAGGTCACGGCCCAATATTAAGATCTAACCCATATAAAGTTATTAATCTTTATAAAGAATGGAGTACTCCAGCTCCAGCTAATAAAGTAAAAAAAGCTTCAATATTCTATGTTTCTGCATATGGATATACTAAACAACTAGCTGAAAAAATAGCTGAAGGTATTAAATCAACTGGAAACTTAGAAATAAATCTATTTAATATAATAGAACACGATATGACAAAATTAGTTGAAGAAGTTGGTTCATCAGATGCTATATTATTTGGTTCTCCAACAATAGTAAATGAACTTGTTGAGCCAGTAAGAGAATTAATGACAAAACTTAACCCTGTAGTTCATGGCGGAAAAATAGCTGGTGCCTTTGGTTCATATGGATGGAGTGGTGAAGCTGTTCCTAGAATTGAAAGTAGATTAAAAGAATTAAGAATGAAAATGCCTGTTGAAGGTTTAAGAATTAAATTTAAGCCATCAAAAGAAGAAGCTCAAAAAGCTTTCGACTTTGGTGTTGAAATAGGAAATGCTTTAAAATAATTCTTAATCCAATTGTAATAAATATACATTAACTAAAGTGGCTGTATCAAAATATAACAACAAAACTTACAAACATATTCTGACAACTACTATATGTTATCTTAATACTATTTGTAAGTTTTATAAAAGTTATTTTGATACACGCCATTTTTATTTTAAAAGTTATTATCTACTCTATCATGATTAAAATTAACACATTTAAAATCTTCTACAGATACTTCAACAATATATCGTCTCTTCCCTTCATTATCCTCAAAGCTTCTTGTTATAAGCCTTCCACTAACACTTAACAAGTCACCCTTTTTTAAATATTTGCAAGCTATTTCTGCTTTTTTCTCCCACATTATTATTGGAATAAAATCTTTTTTTCTTTCTCCTGTAGAAGATTTAAAATTTCTTGCTACAGCAATGGTGAACTTCGTATATACCTTCTCCCCACCCTCTACATATCTTAACTCTGGATCCTTTACTAAACGTCCTAATAAAACTATTTTATTCATTTAATATGACCTCCTAAAAATTCTTACCTATTATTTTAACCAAAAAATTATAATTTATTCAAAATTCATATTAATTTTGTTTGTTTTAGTAAAACTTTTACTTTAAATAGTATATAATTATATTAAAATAAATTTTATTGGAGGTATTAAAATGGCAATTTTAGTTTGTGGCGGTGCTGGCTATATAGGTAGTCATATGGTTGCAGAATTAATTGAAAACAATAAAGAAGTTGTTATCTTAGATAACTTCAAAACAGGACATGAAGACGCTATTCTTGGCGGAAAACTTTATAAAGGTGATTTAATAGATAGAAAACTATTAGACAAGATTTTCACTGAAAACAACATAGAAGCTGTTATTGACTTTGCTGCATACTCTCTTGTTGGTGAAAGTATGACAGAACCTTTAAAATACTTTAATAATAACGTTTCAGGAACTATAAATTTATTAGAAGCTATGAGAGATCATAATATAAAATATATAGTATTCTCATCAACAGCAGCTACTTATGGAGAACCTGAGAACATTCCTATATTAGAAACTGATAAGACCCTTCCTACAAATGCTTATGGAGAATCCAAGCTTATTGTTGAAAAAATTTTAAAATGGTGTGACACTGCTTATGGAATAAAATATACTGCTTTAAGATACTTCAATGCCGCAGGAGCTCATGTTAACGGAAAAATTGGAGAAGATCATGATCCTGAAACTCATTTAATTCCTTTAATATTACAAGTTGCATTAGGAAAAAGAGATAAAATAATGATGTTTGGAGATGATTATGATACTAAAGACGGTACTTGTATAAGAGATTATATTCACGTATCTGATTTAGCATCAGCTCACTCATTAGCTTTAGAAAGATTAATGAATGGTGGAGAAAGTAAAATATACAATCTTGGTAATGGTGCAGGATTTACTGTAAAAGAAGTTATAGAAGTTGCAAGAAAAGTAACTGGTCATTCAATCCCAGCTGAAGTAGCTCCTAGAAGAGCTGGAGATCCAGCTATATTGATAGCTTCATCTGATAAAGCTATAGAGGAATTACATTGGAAACCTAAATTCAATTCATTAGAAACAATAATTGAAACTGCTTGGAATTGGCATAAAAACCACCCAAACGGATATGAAAAGTAATAAATATATTATAAAAGAGTCATTAATTTAATCTATAAATGACTCTTTTTCTTATAATTTCTCTATAAATCCTTCAATCTATTTTTTTCGGCTAAAACAGCATTTATTTCTCCACCTAAAATTAATATCATAGAAGTAATAAACATCCATGTCATAAACATAAATACTGCTCCCAAACTTCCATATAATCTTGAGTAATTACTAAAATTATTTACATAATAAGCAAAAATATAAGAAATTGATATCCATACTAATGTTGTTATTACAGCACCTGGAATTACCTCAAGCCACCCTAACCTTACACAAGGAGTTGCATTGTATAAAAACATAAAAAATAATATCATTATTAAAATAACTAATACATATCTTATCATATTCCATACATAATATATAAATTCTGGATGATCTAACATCTTTATAAAAAAATTACCTATTACATCTCCAAATACTAATAAAAATAAAGTAGCTATAATAATTAAAGCTAATAAAATTGTGTACACCATAGAGATTAATTTTAATTTTATATAAGATCTAGTTTCTTTAACTTCATACGCCTTATTTAATCCTTTTATTACAGCTTTAAAACCTGATGATGATACCCATATTGCTAAAACTATACTTATCCATAATAATCCTGTTTGTTCTCCATCTACTATTTCAATAACAGTACTTTGTATTAAATTAAAAGCTTCTGTAGGCATTAAATTACTTAATAAATGAAGAACTGCATCACTGTTTAAATGACTAAACCCTACCAAGGTCATTAAAAACATTAAAAAAGGAATAAATGATAATACCATATAATATGCTAATTGAGCTCCTAATGCAAAAATATCGTCATCTCCTATTTTCTTTATAAACATAACAAGAAATATTACAGTTTTTCTCAGAAAACATTTTGATTTTTCTTTCATAACTTGCTCCTTATAACTTATACTAATTCTATAATTAACTATAACTATATTAATTATACACATTTATAATTCATATGTATAATTAATAAAAATGTAACTTTTCTGTTAATCTATAGTAATAAAATTATAGTAGTGAATTATGTAAAATTTTAAAAGAATAAAGGTTGGTGAAATCAATGTCGCGAGGCAAACATGCAAAAAATAATAATAGTAATACACCTAAGAAAAAAAGTAAAATTAAAGTAATAGTATTAACATTATTCTTCTTATTACTAATAGGTATAGGACTAGGAGCTACATATGTATACTCAACATTAAATAAAATGGACATAAAGAAAATAGCTCAAGATGATAAATCTTTAGGTATTGATGAATCAAACAAAGATCTATTCCAAGATGGAATTTTAAATATAGCCCTTTTCGGAGTAGATAGCAGAGATCATAATGATGTTGGACGTTCTGATGCTATAATGATAGCTACAATAGACACTAAACACGATAAAATAAAACTTACATCTCTTATGAGAGATAGTTATGTTGAAGTTGATGGACATGGTAAAACTAAATTAACTCACGCTTATGCTTACGGAGGTCCTACTTTAGCATTAAAAACAATAAATGAAAACTTTGGATTAAATGTAAAAGACTATGTAACTGTTAATTTCGATAACTTAGCTAAAATAATAGATGATGTCGGTGGAGTTTCAATAAATATAAAACCTTATGAAGTTAAGGAAGTTAATAAATATGTTGAAAATGTTGCTAACATAACTGGCACAGAATACAAGCCTGTTCATGAAGGTGAACAAGTATTAAATGGTACTCAAGCCGTTGGATACTCAAGAGTTCGTTATGTTGGTGATGGAGATTATGAAAGAACTGAAAGACAAAGAAATGTTCTTGATGCAATCATAAAAAAACTTTCAACATTAAAACCTTCTGAATACCCAGAAACAGTAAAAAAACTTTTACCTTACGTTGAAACAAACTTAACTCCATCTAAAATACTTAGCATTGCTACTTCTGTAGCCTCAACTGGTATTCCACCAGTAGAAAATATGCGTTTCCCTCTTGATGGATATTGTAAAGGTGAAATGATTGACGGTGTTTGGTATTTAACATTTAATGAAGCAAAAACAAAGGAACAAATACAAAACTACATCTATAAAGATATTAATCCCAAATAATATATTAAATAGCTGGAAAATAATATAAAAATATTATTTTCTAGCTTTTTTGCTATACATAATTAATGATATAATTATTTTGAAAATATACTGCTTTGAAAGGATGAGGTTATGATTTATACTCTTGAAAACGAACACTTAAAAATCTCTTTAAGTAATCATGGTGGCGAATTGCATAGTATAAAGGGAAAAAAAGATAATACTGAATTTTTATGGTCTGGAGATGAAGCTTATTGGAAATATCATGCTCCAGTACTTTTCCCTATAGTCGGAAAAGTTTTCAACGGTAAATACACTGTTGATGGTAAAACTTATGAACTTCCTCAACATGGGTTAGCTAGAGTTCGTGACTTTGAAATGATAGAACAAACTAAAAATTCAATTTCTTTTGAACTAAAATACTCTGAAGATACATTAAAGATTTATCCTTTTAAATTTTCACTTATAATAAAATATACTTTAAATGATATAAACTTAAGTATAAACTATATTGTAAAAAATTTAGATAATAAAGAAATGTATTTCTCAATTGGTGCACATCCAGCATTTATGTGTCCTATAGAAAATGATAAATTTAATGATTATTACTTTGAATTTAATGAAAAAGAAAATGTAAGCATAATGCAATTAATCGGTCCTGGTTATTTTTCAAAAGAAGAAAAACCATATTTAAAAGATGAAAATATAATAAATCTATCTACTGATTTATTTAAAAATGATGCTTTAGTTTTTAAAAACCTAAAATCAAATAAAATTTCATTAAAATCAAAAAATCATAAGAAGTACTTAGAATTTGATTTTGGCCAATTCCCTTACTTAGGATTGTGGACAAAAGATACTGGAGCTCCATTTGTTTGTATAGAACCTTGGTTTGGACATGCAGACTTTGATAGATTTGATGGAGAATTTAAGGATAAAGCTGCAATTCAATCACTTATGCCTAATAAGGAATTCAGTTGTAATTATAATATATCTTTCTTTGAATAAAAAATAAAAAGTTGAAGCTTTATCTTCAACTTTTTATTCTTCTTCTTTATGATATCCATTAACTATTTTTTGCACTACCTTCTTTACTACACTTGCCTGTGCTATTAATGTCATAACAGTTAAGAAAGTTACTATACAATCTCTATCTTCTTCTTTTATATCAGAAACCTGTATTATCTCTTCTATTTTATCGTTATCAACTAATGGCATCTCTAAGAATCTTTTTATACTCTCTTCTTGCAATTCTCCGAACATCTTATAAGCCGTTTCCCAAGATATTATATCATCACTTCTATCATTAATATCATTAAATGCTAAAGCAAATACTTTTTTTATCTCATCGGTTTTTAATAATGGTCTCATATAACTTAATAAAACCAATTGAGCTAAGTGCACCTTAGTATATCCACGTTTTTTTCCATCTTCCGGCTTTGATATTACCTCACTTTTAATATAGTTTTGAACTATATTATTAGTAAATTTATCTTCCGTAAACTTATCATTTAGATAATCTATAACCTGTGAAAGAAATAAATCATACTTTGGTAAATCATCATAAGAAACCATACTATTTTTTGACATTTCTTCCGCTAAAACTTTTATTTGTTCAGAATTAAAATTATTAATATCCATAGCACACCTCAAATTTTGTTTTAAACACTTATTATGTATTATATAGTATTTATAATCACATTACAAGTTAATATCCTCTATTTTGTTTTACAGAACTTAAATTTATAAATAATATATAGAATTAATGATCTTTCTTAATAAGGTTTTTATATTTAATACTATATAAGTAAAATATATTCAAAAATTTTTTTTTAAACTTTAAATATATTTTATCTAATTAGTTTATTTAATCCTTAAATAAATAAACCTTTTATTACAACTTTTAAAATCCACATATTTTTGCATATTTTTTAAATAATAATAAACAATATATTAATTTAATCATATAATATTATATAAATCAAATAATTTGTCATACGACATTTTTATTATTTTTTTCCAATTTTATTTTTTAATATGTATTTTGTAAATTAATTGCTAGTTTCTAAATAGAATTTTATATTAATACATCAAAATTTATACTTTTTTTTACTTTTCGCTAAACAAAAATTAGCCTATTTATGTAAAATAAATTAATCTTTACCTTGACTTTTCAAAAAAATGGTAGTATATTTAATATATAATTGATTGAAAATTAAAAAAAAATTGTAAACAAACATTTTTTTTGACAAAACATATTGACTTAATATGACAAGTTTGTTAATATTATAATGCGTTTTGTCGAAAGTTGTAAGATACAAGGAGGAAATATAATGAAATCAACAGGTGTAGTAAGAAGAGTAGACGAATTAGGAAGAATAGTTATTCCTATAGAGTTAAGAAGAACATTAGATATAGCAGAAAAGGATGCTTTAGAAATCTATGTAGATGGAGAGCAAATCATATTAAAGAAATATGAGCCAGCATGCATATTCTGCGGAGATGCTAGAGATGTTGTTAACTACAAAGGTAAAAACATCTGCCAAAAATGTTTAGATGAATTAAAAAAATAGTAATTAACTTATTTAATATAAATAATTAATTAACATTTTAATCCTAACCAATAATAATTTTAACACTATATCCCCTTATAGTGTTAAAGCACTTCATAATCCCCTATGAAGTGCTTTATTTTTTTATTACCTATGTTTTCTTCTTGTTATCATAATTTTTTATATCTACTTATATATCTAATGAAAATTTATATATTTCTGATTTTGCAACTCCTCTATCCTTTGCTACTTGTTTTATAGCATCCTTTTTCTTCATTCCTTCATTATCTATATAATGTATTATATGTTCCTCTATAGACATACTAATCCATTTTGAAGTATTTTCTTCTTCTATCTCTTTTTCTGTTTTTCCTGATATTACACAAACAAACTCACCTTTTGGAGCATTTTCTTCAAAATGAATTTTAGCCTCTTCTAAAGTACCTCTAAATATTTCTTCATGAAGCTTAGTTAATTCTCTACATATAGCTACTTTTCTATTTCCTAATCCTTCTTTTAAATTATCTATAGTATCTAATATTCTATATGGTGATTCATATATTATTATTGTTTCTGTCCTATTCTTTATATCTTCAATAAAAGATCTTTTATCTTTATTTTCCCTTGGAAAAAAACCTTTAAACATAAACTTAGTTGTATCTAATCCAGAATATATTAAAGCAGTTGTAAAAGCAGTTGCTCCTGGTAAAACTTCAAATTCTATACCTTCCTCTATACATTTGTCAACAACTACACTTCCTGGGTCTGATATTCCTGGAGTTCCAGCATCACTAACTATAGCAACTGAACTTCCTTCTTTAACTCTTCTAAGTATCTCTTCACCTTTACCTTGTTCATTATGCTTATGATAACTAATTAAAGGCTTTTTAATCTCAAAATGATTTAAAAGCTTAAGTGTTTGTCTTGTATCCTCAGCAGCTATTAAATCAACATTCTTTAAAACCTCTAAAGCTCTTAATGTTATATCTCCTAAATTTCCTATTGGAGTTGGTACTAAATAAACTTTACTCATCTTTATTTACTCTCCCTTCCATATATCTTATCTATTTCTTCACTATATCCACCTTCATCTTTATAAACATATAAAGGTGCTTCCCATTTTAAGAAAGCTCCACCATCTCTTTGACCTTCTACTAAAACTATGTTTGCAGCTTTTTTTGTGTTAGGGTGAACCATTCTAACTCTTTTAGGCTCTATTTTATACTTTCTCATAAGACAAAATATATCAGCTAACCTTTCAGGTCTATGTACAATATAAACTCTTCCATTATCCTTTAAAAATCTTCTACTTGCTGCTATAACATCTTCTAAATTACACATAATTTCATGTCTAGCTATAGCAAGTTTATCTTCTTGGTTTACAATACCTGCATTGTTTAACTTATAAGGTGGATTAACTGTTACAACATCAAATTTAGGCATCTTTTTACTAAGCTCTTTATCTTTTAAATCTCCACACACAAAAGATACTTTATCTTGAACATTATTAATCTTTACACTTCTATTTGCCATTTCAGCAAACTCCTCTTGTATTTCAATTCCAACTATCTCTCTAGGATTTTTTTTTCCGTAGATAATAAAAGGAATTATTCCTGTTCCTGTACACAAATCTAATACAGAGTGTTTTCTATTAACATTAGCAAAATTAGCTAGTAAAACAGCATCCACTCCAAATCTAAATCCTTCATTTTTCTGAATTAAATGTAATCCATTTAGCTGTAAATCATCAAGGGTTTCATTCTCATTAACTAAAGTTAAATCCAACTCTTTTAAAGTTTTATTCATACTTCTTCACACTCACCTTTATTCTAATCAGTAGACCTCTAAATCTGCAATTAAATTAAGGCCTATTTAATTTGTTATAGTCTATATTATAGCATATACTCAAAATTCTTAATCTTTTATAAAAAAATATGCCAAACAGTTATTTCTACTGTTTGGCATAAATATATTAAATTATAATATTCTTCTTGCTGATGAGAAATGATATATAGGTCCTACTATTACACCAACACCTGGTCTAGCAGCATGAATCATTTGTCCACCACCTACATATATTCCAACGTGTTCTACACCATTAGTAAATATTAAATCTCCTGGTTGTAACTGATCTCTTGATACAGGTCTACCTTGGTTTATTTGTGTATAAGTAGTTCTAGTAATTTCTCTACCCGCTGCATTTCTATATACATAACTAGTAAATCCTGAACAATCGAATGCATCTGGACCAGTTGCTCCAAATATATATGGTCTTCCTATAAATTGGTATGCATATGATACTACTGCTGAAGCTGCACCTTCACTTGGAGGCGCTACTGTACTTCCACCATTTGATGATGAACTTCCGCTATTTGAGTTTCCACCATTATTAACATCTCCACCTCTATTAGGTGCACTACTTGCGGCTTCTTCTGCCTTCTTAGTTTCAATTAAATCTTTGGCTTTTTCTATTGCTTGAACAGCTTCTGCATCTACATCTGGTGTTTTTATTTGATTTCTTAAACCTCTTAAAGCTGTTACTGCTTGATTTAAGTCATTTATTGAACTACTTGAATTTATCTTAGAAGTCCATGGTTCAATTAACTGTCTCTCTAATGGAGCTAATTGTCCAACAACCTTTTCTTGCTCAGCTTTCATTTCTTTTATAACGCCTTCTTGCTCAGCTTTCATTTTGTTTAACTCATCTATTTTTGATTGAGTTTCTGAATTAAGCTTATTTAATTCAGCAGTCTTATCTTCTAATTCCTTAACTTGGCTATCAAGCTTTTCCTTTTCAGAAGTTAACTCATTAATAACTTGCTTATCCATACCCATTACTTTACTTATAGCTTGTGCTCTTGATAAGAAGTCACCAATTCCATTAGAATCTAATAAAGCTGTTAAGTAGTTTGCTTGTCCACCACTTTTATATGTTGCTCTTATTCTTTGTCCTAAAACTTCTTGTTGTTTTTCTATTTTCTTCTTTGATTCCTCAATTTGAACTTTAACTGTTGAAATTGATTCCTCTGTTTTAGCTATTTCTTCTTTATTTTTTTCAACTTGAAAAAATAAAGGTTCTATTTTCGCTGATAAACCATCTATCTTATCTTCTAACTCTCTTATCTTACTATTTATATCTGCATATTTATCTTGACTTTGTTCCATTTGTTGCTTTTGATCATCTGTAAGTGGAGTTGCGAATACACTATGTCCTACTCCAAATGTCATTGTAGCAGCAAGAACTGTTGAAATTATTTTCTTCTTCATATCTACTTGCTCCCATTTAATGAAAAATAGGAACTCATCCCTCCCCTATGTTAAAAGTTTTATACTTATACATTATAGCATTTGAAACCTTTTTGTAACAATATAAATTTGTCATTTTTTTGTTAAATAAATATATTTTTTTCACTTTTTTCACACTTTTTTAACCCATTTTTACATATATATACTATTTTGAGATTTTATTTCCAATTAATTTCTGTATAATTGATCCTCCAATTATAATAACTACAAAAGCTATTTTTATTGAATTTCCATTAACAAAGTTATCAATTACTCCTAAAATAGTTCCTAAAAATCCTATAAAAATATTTCCTATAGCATTACTTTGTATGTACTTAGCATTGTATTTTCCGACTTGATTTTCTCCCTCAAATCTTTTTTTGTTTGCAAACAATACTATTCCAACAACTATTAATAAAAAACTAGCTGCTAGCATAACAATTGAACTTATCTTCATTTGTTTCACCTCGTCTTTTAATTTTTAAATTACTAATTAACATTATAACATCCTTATATAAATATCATATATATTAAGTAAAATATAATGATTTTTTTATTTTTAAACTTTTTTTATTTTTTTATTGACAACCTTCTTACTTTCTCATATAATAGTATATGTCGCCGGGGTGTGGCGCAGATGGGAGCGCGCGTGGTTTGGGACCATGAGGTCGCAGGTTCGATCCCTGTCACCCCGACCACAAAGGAATTGCAA